>JADGHI010000052.1 GCA_019689515.1 Acetobacteraceae bacterium
CATCGCGGTGAACTTCGTCATCAACTACGAGGAGGGCTCCGAGCCCTCCATCCCCGATGGGGACGGCTACACGGAGACCGGCGTCAGCGACGCGCATGGCGGCAACCAGGGCGTGAAGGGGCGCGACCTGGCCGCCGAGAGCATGTTCGAGTACGGCAGCCGCGCCGGCTTCTGGCGCTTGCTGCGCCTGTTCCAGGACCGCGGCCTGAAGCCGACCATCTTCGGCTGCGCGCTCGCGCTCGAGCGGAACCCGCCCGCCGCGGCGGCGATCCGCGACGCCGGCCTCGACGTCTGCTGTCATGGCTGGCGCTGGGTGAAGCATTTCCATCTCTCGGAGGACGAGGAGCGCGACCACATCCGGCGCGCCGTCGCCTCGCTCGAGCGGACGATCGGCATGCGGCCGGAGGGCTGGTACTGCCGCTACGGACCGAGCGAGAACACGCGCCGCCTGCTCGTCGAGCACGGCGGCTTCCTCTACGACAGCGACAGCTACGCCGACGACCTGCCCTTCTGGGTGGAGGTGGAGGGCAAGGGACACCTCGTCGTCCCGTACTCGCTCACCACCAATGACGGCAAGCTGCTGAACGTCGCCGGCACCGGCGAGCAGTGGTTCGGCTTCATCCGTGACGCCTTCGAGGTCCTGTACCGGGAGGGCGAGCGCGGCAGCCCGAAGATGCTCTCCGTCGGCCTGCACGTGCGCCTGATCGGCCACCCGGCCCGCGCCGCGGGGCTGGAGCGGCTGCTCGACCACATCATGGCGCGGCCGGGCGTGTGGATCGCGCGCCGCCTCGACATCGCACGGCACTGGGCGGCGGTGCATCCCTACCCGGGCCGGGGGCCGAAGGACGGGGGCTGAGCCGCATCGGCCGGCGCCGCGAGGCCAACGCGTCGGCCTGCCCGACGAAGAGGGTGCGCTCCGCCGCGATGATTCGCGCAAGATCGTCGGCGGGCGCACGGACGCGCGCCACCCCGCGCTGCGCCCGGCGCGTCACCGGGAAGCGACCTTCGGTGGGGTTGGACAGCGGGGGCGGCACCAATATGCCGGCGCCTATGAGAAGACCGAGGGTACTCCTTGGAATTCTCCAAAGGGTCCTCCTCTGATGCTGCCCGCGGACAAGCTGCGCGAGGTCGCGGCGCTGCAGGCGCGCGGGCCGGTGGTGATGGTCGGCGACGGCATCAACGACGCCCCGGCGCTGGCCGCCGCGACCGCCGGCGTGGCGATGGGCAACGGGACGGCGGCGGCGCTCAAGGCGGCCGACGCCGCGCTGCTGCGGGAGCGGGTCTCGGGGGGGGCGGACCTCGTGCGGCTCTCCCGCGCGACCCTGGCCAACGTGAAGCAGAACGTGGCCGTCGCGGTCGGGCTGAAGCTCGTGTTCCTGGCGACCACGATCTCCGGGGCGACGGGGCTCTGGGTCGCCATCCTCGCCGACACGGTCGCGACGGTGCTGGTGACGCTGAACGCCCTGCGGCTGCTCGCCTGGCGGCCGGAGGCGCGCGGCGGCGATCGCGCATGACGACAGCCGCGCGATCGGCCGGGCGCTGCGGAGAGGCGGCCGCCCGCCGGAACGCCCGTGGCCCTGCACCCGTAGACGGGCAGTTGCTGGTCGCATCCGTTCCTTCGGATTTGTGGGGCCTGGGAGCGGCAGACTGCCGCTTGGGGGTGACGCCCGACCACCCAGGCTTCGAGAGCGCGACCCGGATTCGCAAGTCCACGTCGGCATGAGTGCCTCTCGGACCATCGGCTACCGGGGGCCGGGCAGAACGATGGTCAGCGGGGAACGCGCCCACGTATGCAGGCCCGGAGCTGGCGAAGGCACAGCGAGGTCGTCCCGATACTGGTGGGTTGTCCCGATGCTGGTGGGTTCGGGAGCGGGGAGCGGCGTGGACGCCGCTCAAGATCAGGCCCTGAGCGGCGCGGCGCTCACCACTCGTCGGTCATGACATGGCCCGTCAGTCAGCCGATCTTTTGGCCCTTGCTGACGATGTGCTTCGCCCCACTCAACCCGAGCGGACGCGGCCCCGCCCGGATGAGGCAGTAGAGGTGCCTGCCCCGGGTGTTCTTGGTGTGCGCGGAAAGGCGCGAGAAAACCGCGGCTCGGCGCGCCGACCCTGCTGCGGCGCACATTCTGGGCGGGACCGACTGGAGCGGCGAGGGGAAGCGGGGAGCAACATCTCTCCGCGCGGTCGAATTTCGTCCCCGGAAGTCCGGCGTTATGCCCGTGTGCGCTTGATCAGCGCCTCAAGGCGCGGCTCGGCTGCGCGGCTCGCCGCGCGCTCGATGGCACGGTAGTCGGCGATGAGGCTGCGCCCAGCGTCCGTCAGCACCGCGCCGCCGCCGCGGTAGCCGCCCGGGCTCGCATCCACCACCGGCGTGCCGGCAAGCTTGTTCAGCGCGTCCACCAGGTCCCAGGCGCGCTTGTAGCTCATCCCAAGCGCCCGCCCGGCGGCGGAGATCGAGCCCTCGCGGTCGATCGCCTCCAGCAGCGCGATCTTGCCGGGACCCAGGCGGCCGCTGGGTAGGTCGATCCGCAGGCTGAGCATCCCGGCCCTCGGCCGGGGGGTGGGAGCGGCCCGATTCATCGTCACAACCTTAGCACCAGCCGCACGTCCGATCAGCCGGCACCGAGCAGCCGGGCAAGCGCAGCGTCGTCCACGGCGATTCCGAACATCAGCCCGAGCAGCCCGGCGGCCTTGGCACGCATCGCCGCGGACGGCAGCACCTCCGGTCGCAGCACGGAGAGCAGCCAGCGCAGGCCGAGCGGGCGCTGCACCGAAGGCGGTCCGGCCACCCAGCCAAACGGCCCGTTCGGCATGACGAAGAAACGCGGAGGCTGGCGGCCGAGGAAGGCGCGGTGCTGGGCGAAGACCAGCAGGGTGCCGGAGAGGCCGAACCGGTGCGGCACGCAGCCGCCAGCCATGATCGCCTTCAGCATTACGTCCTTGGCGCCGGGCAGAGGCTTGCGCGCGCAGGCGACCGCAATGCCGGGCCGCCCCTGCCGCGCGGCAAGCAGGATACGGCGCGCCCGGGTGGCGACGCCGGAGGCGACCTCGACGAGGGCCTGCACGCCGCGGAAGGCCCGGTGCAGCGCGGCAGCGTCGCCTTCTGCAACGAGCAGGTCGCCGCCCGCCTCGACCTGGCTGCCGGAAGAAGCGAGGCGCCGCGTCTCCCGGCAGCCGGCGAGCTGCATCATGCGCTCCGCCTCCTCGATGCAGACGAGAGTGATCGTCGCACGGGTGCGGAAGACCGCACGCCCTGACCGGTCGCTGAGGCCGAGCGCGAGCGTCGCGGCATCGCCATAGGGCTCGTCCTCGCGCAACATCGCGAGCAGGCGGTCGTCGGGGATCGGGACGGGCATGGGGTCGCGCTCCTCAGCCGATCTCTGCATCGCCGGGTGTCGGCGGCGCGGGCGGTTGGAAGCCGCTGCGCTCCGGCTTCAGGTCGAGGAGCGGCGTGCCGTCCAGGCAGTCGAGGCCACGCACCCGCAGCACCGCGCCCTCCCGGCCCAGCAGTTCGACGATGCTCGTGCCAATCGGGTTCGGGCGCAGCGGCGAGCGCAGCGCGAAGGTGCCGTAGGCTCTGCCATGCGTCATGGGCGTCTGCCGCAGCAGGTCCCGGCGGGCGAGGTGAAGCCAGTAGAGCACCTCGATCCGGTGATGCGCCTCGATGCCGTCGAGCGCGCCGCCGGAAGCCCAGGGCTCGAAGACCTCGATCGTGCAGACCGGGCCATCGGCGCGGCCCTGGCGCGGGCAGGCGGCGCGGTCGGTCCAGGGCGTGCGGATGCGGCCGACGAAGACCAGGCCGGCCTCAGCGGGTGGCAGGGCGTCGGCGATGGTCTCGCCGGGGCGGAGTTCGAAGGTCATGCGGGCGCACCCACCGGCGTGAAGCCGTGCCGGCGCCAGATCGGCGCAGCGGCCGGAGAGGCGAGGAAATCGAGCAGCGCGCGGGCGCGGGGGTCGGCGGCGCCGCGTGGCGTCAGGCCGAAGGCGAGGCACACCGGCGGGTGGGTCGTGGGCGCGAAGACCGCCTCCTCTCGCACCGCCTGCGAGGCTGCGACGTCGCTGCGGGAGACCACGCCGAAGATGGCCTCGCCGCGCTCCACCAGCACCAGCGCCGCGCGAGCCGTGTTGCCACGCGCCATGCGCGGCAGCAGCGCCTCCCACTGGCCGAGGCTGCGCAGTGCTGCCTCGGCGTAGCGGCCGATCGGCGTGTGCGCCGGATCGCCGGTGGTCCAGCGTCCGCGGGGGCCGAGCAGGGCGGCGAGGCCGGTCGCACCGCCCGGCGCGGCGGGGTCCAGCACGATGCGCGCCGGGAAGGGCTGCACCGAGGCTGGCGCAACCAACACCAGGTCCGTGGTCAGCACTGTCCGCCGCGCGTCGCGGGCGACGTCGCCCGTACGCTCGGCATGGCCCATCCAGGCCTCATCGGCCGAAAGAATCAGATCCGCCTGTGCCTCCTGCCCGAGCTGCCGTACGAGGGCGGAGGAGGCGGCGAAGGAAAAGCGCAGCGGTGGCCCGCCCACGTCGCGCCAAGACGGCTCCAGCTCACGCAGCGCGTCCTGCACCGTGCCGGCGGCGAAGACGACGAGCGGCGCCGGCTGCGCCTTGGCGTGATGCAGCGGAAGGGCAGCGAAGGGCACGGCGAGCAGCGTCGCACGTCGGGTCATCCAGGCCATGGCTGCGTCTCCCTGGTGCGGGCCGTGGGTACCGCGGTAGTGGGCGAGCTGTTGTCGCCCGCCACCGCGCCGGTCACGCGGTGGTCGAGAGTGACCGCCTTGACCAGCGCCCAGAGCGGCATCCCCGGGTGCAGCGAGAGTCGCGCCACGCTGTCGCGCGTCACGCGCGCGAGCAGCGTCGTCGGCCCGGCGGCGAGGCGGAGGAACACCTCGCCCGGCTCGCTCCCCTCGGCGATGGAGGTGAGCGTGACCGGCAGGATGTTCTGGGTGGAGAGGCCGCGTGGCTCCTCGACCGCCACGGCGACGTCGCGCGCGCGCAGCCGCACGCGCAGCCGCGTTCCGGGCGGGCCGGGGCGCGCGGTGGTGACGAGCACGCCGCCCTCGAAGCTAAGCGCCGCCAGCCCCTCGGCCACCGAGAGCACGGTGCAGGAGATGAGCACGCCGGCGTCGCGGCGCCCCGCCAGAAGCGGCACGTCGGTGCGCGCCGCAATCTCCTCGACCGGGCCGGCGGCCGTGACGCGGCCGGATTCCAGCAGGATCAGGTGGTCCGCCAGCGCATCCACCTCGTCCAGCGCATGCGTGACGTAGAGGATTGGCAGCCGTGCCGCGTCGCGCAGCCGGGCCAGGAAGGGCAGCACCTCGGCGCGGCGGGCGGCATCCAGCGCGGCCAATGGCTCGTCCATCAGCAGCAGGCGCGGGCGGGCGAGCAGGGCACGGCCGAGCGCGACGCGCTGCCGCTCCCCGCCCGACAGGCCGGCCGGCCGGCGCGCCAGCAGGTGGCCGATGCCGAGCAGATCGACGACTTCCTCGAAGGTGGGGCCTGCCGCGTCGCGCGGCGCGCGCCGCAAGCCGTAGCGCAAATTCGTCTCGACCGAGAGGTGCGGGAAGAGCCGTGCATCCTGGAACACCACCCCGCAGCGCCGCCGCTCCGGTGCGACGAAAACGCGGCGTGCGGTGTCCAGCAGCACGTCGCCGCCGACCACCACGCGGCCTTCCTGCGGCCGCAGCAGACCGGCGACGGCGGCGAGCACCGTGCTCTTGCCGCAGCCCGAGGGACCGAACAGCGCCGTGACGCCTGCCTCCGGCGCAGTGAAGTCTGCGTCGAGCGCGAAGCCGTTCCGCCCGAAACGGTGGCGCAGGGCGATCTCGATCATGGGGCTTGCGCGCGCAGGACGATCACCCAGCGGTCCGCCCGAGCAGGCGGCCCATGCGCCGCGCGATCAGCTCCGCCAGTAGCAGGCCGACGACCGCGAGCGAGAACGAGACGAATGCCAGCCGCGCTGCCGTCGCCTCGCCGCCTGGGGTCTGGGTCGCGGTGTAGATCGCCAGCGGCAGGGTCTGCGTCTCGCCCGGGATGTTGGAGGCGAAGGTGATCACCGCGCCGAATTCGCCGAGGCCGGCGGCGAAGGCGGTGACGGCGCCGGCCAGGATGCCGGGTGACATCAGCGGCAGGGTGACGGTGACGAAGCGGTCCAGAGGCCTGGCGCCGAGCGTGCGCGCCGCTTCCTCCAGCCCCGGATCCACGCTCTCCAGCCCGAGCCGCACCGTGCGCACGATCAGCGGGAAGGACATCACGGCCGTCGCCAGCGCGGCGCCCTCGGTGGTGAAGACGAGGCGCACTCCGAACCACTCGTACAGCGGCGCGCCGATCGGCCCGCGGATGCCGAACAGCATCAGCAGGCCCCAGCCGACGACGACAGGCGGCACCACCAGCGGCAAATGGACCAGCGCATCGAGCAGCGTGCGCCCAGGGAAGCGCCCGCGCGCCAGGAGCCAGGCGATCGCCACCGCCGGCGCGAGGGAGACGAGCACGGAGCGCGAGGCCACCTCCAGGCTCAGCCGGACGGCAGTCCACTCCTCCGTGGTCAGGCCGATCACGGTGGCTCAGTGCCGCAGCGTGAAGCCGAAGCGCCGCCAGGTCGGCGCCGCCTCGGCCGAGGTGATGAAGGCGAAGAAGGCACGCGCGGCCTGGTTGTTCTCCGCTCGCCGGGTGATCGCGAAGGGGTAGGTGATGGGCGTGTGGCTCTCGGCCGGGAAGGTCGCGACCACCCGAACACCCCGGCTGGCGGCCGCATCCGTCGCGTAGACGATGCCGAAGGGTGCTTCGCCGCGCTCGACCAGCAGCAGCGCGGCGCGGACGTTGTCGGCGCGGGCGAGGCGCGGGTTGATCGCCTGCCATTGCCCCATCCACTCCAGCGCCGCCTGGGCGTAGCGGCCGACCGGGACATGCGCCGGATCGCCGGTCGCGATCCGCCCGTTCCGTCCGAGCAAAGCGACGAGGTCGGTGCCGTGCGCCAGCGTCACCTGCGCCGTCGAGTCCGCAGGTGCGATCAGCACCAGGTTGTTGCCGAGCAGCGAGACGCGCGTCGCGTTCACGATCAGGTTCCGCTCCTGCACGTAGTCCATCCAGCGCTCATCGGCCGACATGAAGATGTCGGCCGGCGCGCCCTGCTCGATCTGCCGCGCCAGGGCGGAGGAAGCGGCGAAGGAGAGGCGCGGCGCCGGGTTGCCGCGGGCCCGCCACTGCGCGCCGAGGTCGCGCATGGCGTCCGTCAGTGAGGCGGCGGCGAAGACCGTCAGCGGCTCCTGCGCACGGGCGCCTGGCGAGAGAGCCAGCGCCACCAACGCGACGGCAGTGAGGACGAGGCGGCGCAGCATCGGATCGTCTCTCGTTTCGCTATATTTGAACGGATATATCCGAGGCTGTGCGCTGCGTCTACCGGGACTCCCCCGGCTCTGTGCGAAGGGCAAACAGGCGCCCGGGATCCCGCCAGGCTCCAGCGTTGCCTGCCACAGCCCGCTCCGGGCGGCGGTGTGGCAGGTGGCTTTCAGACACCACACCGCCGCGCGGTGGCGCTCGTCGAGCACCACCGCGCCGGCTCTACCGCAGTCCCGTGCAGGGCATGGCCGGAGGCGTCCCGCGTGGCGTGACCGACCCTGCGTTGCGGGCTACGGCCTTCTGCCGCTCTTCCCGCGAGGGAGCGGCCGCCGATGGTTCAGGCAGGAAAGACCGTCTGGTGGGAGACGTTCTTGACCACCGTGTAGCAGGCCAGGCCCTCGGTGCCGCCCTCGCGGCCATAGCCGCTGTCCTTCACGCCGCCGAAGGGCGTCTCGGCTATCGAGGCGACCAGGTGATTGATGGAGAGGTTGCCGCATTCCAGTTCGTTCGACAGCCGCTCCACGTTCGGCGCGGAGTTGGTGAAGGCATAGGCGGCGAGGCCGAAGGGCAACGAGTTCGCCTTCGCGATCGCCTCGTCCAGGTTGCGGGTCCGGCTGATCAGGGCGAGAGGACCGAAGGGCTCTTCCTGCATCGCCAACGCGTCGTCCGGCACGTCGGCCAGCACGGTGAGCGGGAAGAGGCAACCGCGATTGCCCACCCTGGCTCCGCCCGCCAGCACCCTGGCGCCACGGCCCACGGCATCGGCGATCAGGCGCTCCATCGCTTCCACCCGGCGGCCATTGGCCAGCGGTCCCATCATCGTCGCCGGGTCCAGCCCGTTGCCGATCTTCACCGCCTTTGCCTTCTCGGCGAAAGCCTCGCTGAAGCGGTCGTACACCGACTCATCCACGAAGAAGCGCGTGGGCGCGACGCAGACCTGGCCGGCATTGCGCGCCTTCACCGTCGCCGAAACGGCGGCGGCTGCCTGCACATCGACATCGTTGCAGACGATGACCGGGGCGTGGCCGCCGAGTTCCATGATGGCCGGCTTCATGTGGGCCCCGGCCAGCGCGGCGAGCCGCTTGCCCACCGGCACCGAGCCGGTGAAGGTCACCAGCCGTATCGCCGGTTGCGGGATGAGATACTCGGAGATTTCCGAGGGCTGGCCGAACACCAGGCTGAGAGCACCCCTGGGGACGCCGGCCTCGATGAAGGCCTCGACCAGGTGCATCGCCCCGGCGGGCGTTTCCTCGGACGCCTTGATGATGATGGCACAGCCTGCCGCCAGCGCTCCGGCCACCTTGCGGGCGGGAGAGCTGATCGGGAAGTTCCAGGGAGAGAAGGCGGCGACGATGCCGATCGGCTCGCGCAGCACGGTATGGCGCATCCCGGGTTCAGCCGGGATGACGCGGCCATAGGTACGGCGGCCCTCCTCGGCATCCCATTCGATGATGTCGCAGGCACGCTGCACCTCGACCTTGGCCTGGGCCCGCGGCTTGCCCTGCTCCAAGGTGATGGAGACGGCGATGTCATCGGCCCGCTCCCGCAGCAGCCGCGCAGCGTGACGCATGATCTCGGCCCGCCGTGCCGGCGCGGTGTTGCGCCACTGCCGGTAGCCTTCGACGGCGGCGGTCAGGGCATCGTCCAGATCGGCCCGGGTCGCATGGGGAACCTCGCCGATGACGCTGTCGTCAAAGGGGTTCAGCACGGGTGCGCCGGGGCGGCTGCGCCACTCCCCGGCAATGCAGAGCCGCAGCTGCGGATAGGCTGTCATCGCTGTCCTCCTCGCCGGTCCGGCGGTACCTACGCTATATTTCTATGCATATAGCGACCGGCCGGCGTGTCAATCTGCTCCCTGGGATGCTGGTCGCATTCGGAGCCAGCGAGGGCAGGTCCCAGGAAACCCCCGCCGCGACCTCTGACGGCCCACCGGCAGCGCTGGGGCCGCCTCCGGCAGCGTGCCGCCTCACCACGACCGAGGCGCACGCTGGCTGGTCCGGTGCGGCGGGCATTCTCCGAACTGTCCGCGGAGGCGAACGAACTCGCGGGCCAGGTCGGCAAGCATCTGCGACGGCTCGCCGTCTTTGCCGTCGCCCTCCAGGTCGGCGTCCTCGTCTTCGGCCGGTCGGGCGTGTACGACGCCGCAACCAGCGGGCATTACCCCCTTCTTCCGCTGGTTCCTCGCCTTCATGCTGCGCCGGTCGGTCGAGCCCCACACGATCGGCATCGAGGCACCGTCGCTCCCGCCACCCGGCCAGGGTGATCCGGGCGCCGCAGGCCACGACCAGGGCGGCTGCAGGCCTTGCCACGGCGCGCCGGCCAGCCACGCAACCCGATCACCCGGCGCATGCTGCCCGACCGGCCCTTCCTGCCCGACGTGGTCCCGCGTTGGTTTCCGATGAAGTTCGTCTGAACCGTCCGGCACGTCGCGCGAGGAAGTCCGCCCACAGATTTCCACCCACAGGACGCGATCACCCTCTCCCGCCACGCGCCGCCCGCCCGCGCGCGCCGCGGTCTCGGCCGGCTTCAGGCCGCGTCCGGGCGGATCGGATCGCCGCGCGGGATCCTGAGCGGCGCCACGGCGGCGAAGCCCAGCGCTCCCGCCAATAAGGCGAAGACAATTCCCCATTCATGGCCGCCGGTCGCGTCGACGACGAGGCCGGCCAGCAGCGGCCCAAGCACCGCGGCGACGCCCGAGGCGGTGAAGAAGGCGCCGAGGATCGCGCCGAGGCTCCGCACCCCGAAGAGCTCGATCAGCACCGCCGGCATCAGCGCGATGCGCAGGCCATAGCCGAGGCCGAGCGCGGCGGCGAACGCCACCAGCCAGGCGTAGGAGGGCGCGACCAGCCACAGCAGGTAGCTCGCGGCCATCAGCAGGACCGAGGCCTTGAACAGCCGCGCGGTGCCGATCCGCTCGCCGAGCGCGCCGGTGCCGAGGCGGCCGAGGACGCTCACCCCGCCCAGCACCGACAGCAGCGCCGACCCCGCCACCTCGCCCGCGCCCCGGGCGGCGGCGTAGGCCGGCAGGTACACAAGCGGCACGAACAGCGCCATCGTCGCCAGCACCCAGGAGGCATAGAGCAGCAGGAACTCGCGCGAGCGCACGACCTTGCCGAGCGAGCGTTGCCCGCCCGCCGCGGCGCCGGCGGCCGGCGGCGGCGGACGCACCACCGCGGCGGCGAGCGCGAGCAGCGCGGCACAGCCCAGGCCGAGGATCAGGCTGGTGGTGCGCCAGCCGTAGCGGCCGATCAGGGCGGCGGTGAGCGGCGGCAGGACCAGCATGCCGCATCCGGTGCCGGCGGCGGCGACGCCGAGCGCCGCGTTGCGGTGGCGGACGAACCAGCCGCCGAGGACCGCCAGCGTCGGCGTGTAGGCGCAGGCCGCGCCCACCCCGATCCCGATGCCGTAGGTGAGATAGCCGGTCCAGATCTGCCCGGCGAAGCCGGTGAGCGCGAGGCCGCTCCCCATCACCACCGCGCCCAGGCCGGTCATGACGGCGGGCCCGAACCGGTCGCCGAGATGGCCGGTGACGGAGCCGGCCAGGTAGAACACCAGCCCGGTGATGGAGAAGAGGGCGGAGGTGGCGGCCCGGCCGGCCTGGAACTCGGCGGCCATCGGCGCAAAGAAGGCGCCGAAGCTGTACATGGTCCCGAAGACCACGAAGCCGACGGCGAAGGCGACCAGCACCATGACCCAGGCGCGAAGGGAATCCGGCGCGGGCGAGCCGGCCGCCGATGGCGAATTCGCAGCTTTCATCTCCGGCGGAGGCCCTTCTGCACCACTCCACGGTGCCGTCCGGGAGGCGGAACGGCGGTCCGGTCCTTCGGCCGTCACCATCCGGAAGAGGCCGGAAGGCGCACCACGGCGGGCGGGAGCCGTTGAGGCATCAGGCTAGGCAGCCCTGCCCGCGACGGCCATCCGGTCGTTGCTGTCGTTCCGCGGGGGCGGGGTGATGCGCTCCTCGGGCGGCGCTGCCCGAACGACCGACGGCTCGGGGCGCAGGGGCATCCTCGCCATCGCGGTCGCCTGCGCACGCATCGGGCCGCCGGGCGGCTGCTTGCCGCTGTCCACGGCGCCGAACAGCGGAAGCTCCACGCTGGCCGCGTGCGCGATGCACGGTGCCGGCTGTGTGCGCGGCCGCCCGATGATGGCCAGTCCGGCCCGATCGGTGGAACGGTCGGGCGCAGCCGGTGGTCTTCGCGATCCGGCCTCCCTTCGCTCGCTCGGATTGTTGGGGTGGATGGCCCCCTACCGGCATCTTGGTGCCAAGCTGGCGGCTGTCAGCAGTCAGCGAACGGGAGCCATCCGCCATGGAGGTTAAGACGATCGGCCTGGATCTGGCCAAGCACATCTTCCAGGTGCACGGAGTGGACGCCTCCGGCGCGGTAAGTGTCACAAAGCGACTGCGTCGGAACCAGCTGCTCGAATTCTTCGCCGGGCTTAAACCCTGCCTGGTGGGCATCGAGGCGTGCCCGACGGCTCACTACTGGGGCCGTGAACTGAAGGCGCTTGGGCACGACGTAAGGCTGATCCCGCCGCAGTACGTGAAGCCCTATGTGCGCCGGAGCAAGAATGATGCTGCAGACGCGGCGGCGATCTGCGAGGCGGTCGCCCGCCCATCCATGCGTTTTGTCCCGCTCAAGGACGAGATGCAGCAGGCGGCGCTGATGTTGCATCGGGTGCGCGATCTGCTGGTGCGTCAGAAAGTGCAGCTGATCAGTGCGATCCGAGCACATGCCGCGGAGTTCGGCGTCATCGAAGCAAAGGGGCCGCAGAACATCGTGCGGCTGCTCGCCTCGCTGGAAGCCGCCGGGGTGCCCGACCTCGCGCGTCAGCTGATCTCCGTGCTCACAGAGCAGCTCGACGCCGTCGAAGACCAGATCGCCGATGTCGATCGACGCATCATCAGCTGGCACAAGAGCAATGAGGCCAGTCGGCGATTGGCCAGCATTCCCGGCGTTGGGACCATGACCGCGACGGCCATTGCTGCGACGGTCCCGGACCCGACGGTATTCCGAGGCGGGCGTGAGTTCGCGGCGTGGCTTGGCCTGGTCCCGCGGCAGAACTCGTCCGGAGGCAAAGCCCGGCTCGGGAAGATCAGTAAGCAGGGCAACGAGCATGTGCGTCGCCTGCTGATCATCGGTGCGCAGGCGGCGCTCCTGTGCTCGAAGGAGATCAAGGCCAACGCCTGGGTCCAGGGCATGATGGCGCGACGACCGCGCATGGTCGTGGTCGTCGCCCTGGCGAATAAGATGGCGCGCATCGCCTGGGCGCTCATGGCGCGGCGGACGCAATACGGAGTCGCAGCGGCGGCTTAGGCGGCGGCTGCCGGCCGGGGGCCAGCGAGGGCAGAGGAGCATGATGGCGTAGTCGGTTGCACCGACGGGTTGGGCAAACCTGGAAGAAAGCGGGGGCTTCGAGCCCGCCTGATTGTTAAGGACCCGACCCGCGGAACCCATCAGGGCCAGCGGTCATGCCGACCGCAAAGCAGGCCGGACACATGACCGCAGGCAACCCGCTGCATCAGATTGCCATCCACTGCCCTTGAAGCCCGGGGCCATCCACACATGCTTTCCTGCAACCTGTCCGTTACGCAGCGTGGGCCACCGCCCAATGGCCGCCGGCAGCCTCACACCGCACCGAGCCGCGCGGCGGTGGAGACCTCGCTTTCGCACATTCCCGGCAAGGCGTGGTGGGGCCGCCGTGGCTGCGCCTGGGTGGCCGCATCCGGGGCGCAGGAGGGGAGTTCTGCCCAATGGACAGGCCCGTGGCGGGGCGAGCGCGAAATCTTCCGCCGGCCGGTCGGCCGGTCATCGGGTGTCGCCGAACCTCAGGGAGCGGACCGGCACGGCCGGTCGCCGGACTGCCGCGGCGGTGCCGACGGCACGCGGCGCTCCCGGGCGCCCTTGCAGCTCGTCTGAACCGACCCGGTTCCCGCCGGGAGCTTCGGCCTGGCGCTGATCCTCGAGGCTGCCCCCAGGCCGGGTGTCACGTGCCGCAGGCCGCGATGCGGGACCGCTGCCGTCGCCTTTCCTGGATGGAGCGGAGCGCCGTGCTGGTCCGGCGCTGCCCGGGGCGGCGACGGCTTTCGCGGGCGCGCGGGGGCTGCGCGCGCTCCGTCATCCGCACCCACCACGCGCCGTCCAAGCCGCGCGTCCCGTGCCGGCTGTTGACGGCAGTGACGCGACGGGCTTTGCGCCCATCCTCGTCCCGGGGGCGGGGAGGGGG
>JADGHI010000053.1 GCA_019689515.1 Acetobacteraceae bacterium
GGGCCGGGCAGCGTGGCGCCATGCCAGAGCTGGTCCAGCAGCGCCTTCGCCGGCTGCTCGCCGACGGCGGGCACCACCAGCTCGAGGAACTTCTCCGACAGGTCCTCGTCCGAAAGCGGCGCGTCCGGGTCGCCCTTGCGCGTCGGCTGGTGGCGCTTCAGCACCCGCCCGTCCTTCAGCCGGATCTCGACCTTCGCCGAGCGCTTCGAGGGGAACGCCGCCTCGCACTCCGGGTCCACCTCGACGCGGATGCGCGGCATCAGCGCGCGCACCGCGGGGTCCTTCATGCGCGCTTCCTCATAGGCGGCGAGGCGGACGCCGCCATGCACGAGCATCATCGCGCCGGTGAACTGGACCGAGAAGCGGCACTCCTGCTCCGTCGCCGCATCGGGCCGGTCGCAGATGTCCTTCGTCGCGCGGTAGGCGCCGACCACCACGCTGTCCACCTCCGCGGCCGTGAAGCCGTGCTCGCGCTGCAGGTCGCGGATGGCGTCGAGCGCGGCGAAGATGTGGCCGCAGCAGCCGTGGTTCTTGAAGGTCATGTCGGTGATGGCGAAGGGCTTGCCGATGCCGGCCAGCGCCTGCTCCCACTTCCCGGTGTCCTCGCTGGTCGCCGCCGCGAAGCCTGCCGGGCCGTGCAGCACGTCGAGCGAGCCGGTCACCCCCTTCGCCGCGGCCATGGCGGCGAGCGCCCCGGCCTCCGCCGCGTGGCCCGGGTGGAAGGGCTTGCTCATGCTCTCGCCGCGGAAGGCCTGCTGCAGCCCGCTCGCCATGGTCGCGGCGGTGGCGATGGCGTGCGCGGTGCGATCCGCGTCGCAGCCGAGCAGCACCGCGACGGAGGCCGCGGCGCCGAAGGTGCCGACCGTGCCGGTGGTGTGCCAGTACTTGTAGTGGCTCGGCTGCACGGCGCGGCCGATGCGGCCCGATACCTCATAGCCCGCCACCATCGCGCGCAGAAGCGCGGCCATGTCCGTGCCCTGCACCTGCGCCGCGGCGAGCGCCGCGCCGATGGTCGGGCAGCCCGGGTGGTAGACGGCGTAGCGGTAGATGTCGTCGAACTCGACGATGTGGCTCGCCAGGCCGTTCATCAGCGCGGCGTGGCGCAGCGGCACGCGCCGGCCGGAGACGTAGCAGACCGCGCCGCCGCCGCCGCGCGTCTCGTCCTCCAGCGCCGCGGCGAGGAGCGTCGCGGGCGGGCGGGAGGCACCGGCCAGCAGCGCGGCGAACCAGTCCACCAGCGCCCGGCGGGCGTGGCGCTCCAGCTCGGGCGTCAGCGGCCGCGTCCGCCATTCGGCGGCGTGGGCGGCGAGGACAAGAAGCGGGTTCTCCATCGCGGGTCCGCTACGCGTTGCCGCGCAGCACCTCCTTGTTGATGACCACGTCAGGGTCGAGCCTGCCCTGGAAGTAGCTGATGATGCTCTCAGCGCAAGAGAGGCCCATGCGGCGCAGCCCCTGCTCCGTTGCGGCGGCGGAATGCGGCGTCATGATCAGGTTCGGCGCCCCGAGCAGCGGGTTGTCCCGGACCAGCGGCTCCTCCCAGAAGACGTCGAGGCCGGCGCCGGCGACGTGGCCCGACTTGAGCGCGGCGGCCAGCGCCGCCTCCTCCACCAGCGTGCCGCGCGCGGTGTTGACGAACACGGCGCCCGGCTTCATCGCCGCGAGGAAGGTCCGGTCCACCATGCCGCGCGTCTCGGCGTTGCTCGGGCAATGGATGGTGACGATGTCGGCCTGGCCGAGCCCCTCGACGAGGTCGCGCACCGGCGTGAAGCCCGCCCCCTTGATGGTGTTGGAGGGCACGTAGGGATCGCGCACCAGCACGTTCATGCCGAAGGCCGCGCAGAGCCGCGCCACCCGCGCGCCGATGCGGCCGAAGCCGACCACCAGCACCGTCTTGCCGGCCAGGTCGAAGCAGGGCAGCGCGTCGGTGGTGCCCCAGTCCAGCGCCCTGGTCTTCGCGTCATAGGCCAGGGTGCGCCGGGCAAGGGTGAGCATCATCATCAGCGCGTGCTCGGCGACCGAGACGGCGTTAGCGTCCGGGGTGACGGTGAGCGGGATGCCGCGCTCCGTCAGCGCCTCCACGTCCACCGCGTCGTAGCCCACGCCGTGGCGGGCACAGATGCGCAGGGCCGGTGCCTTCGCGAGGAAGGCGCGGTCAATGCGCGTGGCACGCACGATGATCGCCTCGGCCGTCGGCATCGCCTCGGCGAGGGTGGCCTCGTTGACCTCGGTGAGCATCGTGACCCGGTAGCCGGGCTCACTCTGCAGACGGGCCATCGCATCCGGATGCAGCGGGCGCAGGCAGACGACGTGGGGCATGGCGGATCCTTCGGCTGGCTCAGTCGGGGGTGACGCCGGCGATGCGCACCAGCTCACCCCATTTCGGGATCTCGGCCTCGATGAAGCGGGCGAACTCCTCCGGCGTGGAGCCGACCGGCTGGGTGCCCTGCTCGAGGAAGCGGCTGCTCACCTCCTCACTGCGCACCGCGGCCGCGATCTCGGCGCCGAGCCGCGCCTTCACCGGCGCCGGCAGCCCCGCGGGGCCCTTGATGCCGTTCCACAGCGCCACCTCGAAGCCCGGTAGCGTCTCGGCGATGGTCGGCACGTTCGGCAGGCGCGGCGAGCGCTGAGCGGTGCTGACCGCGAGCGGGCGGAGCTGTCCGGCCTCGACATAATTCAGCACCTCGACCATTGGCGAGGCGATGAGCTGGATCTTGTTGGAGAGCAGGTCCATCGCCGCCGGCGCGCCGCCGCGGTAGGGAACGTGCTCCATCTGGATCCCGGCGCGGGTGCAGAACATGGTCGCGACCAGATGCAGCGAGGTGCCGGCGCCGGCGCTGCCGTAGTTCAGCTTGCCGGGATTGGCCTTCGCGTAGGTGATGAACTCGGGAAGCGTCCGCGCCGGGACATCGGGATGCACGACGACCAGGTTCGGGATGAAGCTCACCTGCGACAGCGGCGTGAAGTCGCGCAGCGGGTGGTAAGACAGGCTGCGGTAGAGCCAGACGTTGGTCGCCGTGATCGAGCTTGTCGTCAGCAGCAGCGTGTGCCCGTCCGGCGCGCTGCGCGCGACGTGCTCGGCGGCGATGTTGCCGCCCGCCCCGGGGCGGTTCTCCACGACCACCGTCTGCCCGAGCCGCTGCCCGAGGGCCTGGCCGACGATGCGCGCGGCGGTGTCGGTGCTGCCCCCGGGCGCGAAGGGGACAACGAGCCGGATCGGACGATCGGGCGTCCAGGCGGCCTGCGCCCCCGCAGTCGAGGGCGAGGCGCCGGCCGCCGTGGCTAAGGCGGAGCCGGCGAGAAAGCTGCGGCGATTCATGTCTTTGTTTCCTCCCAAGATATTCTGGGCACGGGGGCGGGCAGGCCGCACCGCCCCCGCGCATGCTAGAGCTGGTGGTGCGCGGCCGGGCCCAGCACCGCCTCCCGCATCCGCGCCTGCAAGTATGATCCCTCCCGCGGCGGCAGAACCAGGGGCAGGCTGGAGGCATCCACCTTCGCCGCGGCGAAGAGCGGCCCGCCGCCCTCATGGATCGCCGCGCGCAGCGCCGGCACCTCCTCTGGCCGCGTCACCAGCATGGTGCGCGGGAAGCCCGCCGACTTCGCCATGCCGACGAGGTCCACGCCGTGCTTGGTGTGCGTCTCCTGCATCCCCGTCTCGCCGTAGTGCTCGTTGTCCTGCACCACGATCGAGAGGTTGGCCGGCCGCTGCACCGCGATGGTGGCGAGGCTGCCGACGCCCATCAGCATCTCGCCGTCGCCGGTGATGACCAGCACCTTCCGCGCAGGCTGCGCGAGGGCGAGGCCGAGGCCGATCATCGCCGCGCCGCCCATGCCGCCCCAGAGGGGAAAGTTCTCCGCACGGTCGCCAACCGCCGTGATGTCCCAGGCCGGCGCGCCGAGCCCCGCGATCACCAGCATGTCGCCGCGGTCGTCGAGGAGTGCGCGGCAGAGTTCGCGCCGGTCGAGCTTGCCCGAAGCCGCAAGCATCGCGTCTCAGTCCTTTCCGAAGGTCTTGGCGCCGATCACGCGCTGGCCGATCAGCGTCGCGGTCGGGCGGAAGGTGTTGAAAGCGAGGCGGATCGTCGCGTCCACCGTGGGCACCACGTCCTCCGGCCGGTCGGCGCGCCGCACCAGCGTGCCCATCGCCTCGAGCACCGTCTGGGTCGCGTTGCCCATCGGCACCTGGGCCGGGTTGAACTCGCCGAAGTCGCCGCGCATGGTGACGATCATCGGCATCGGGGTGCGGTGCATGATCGCGAGCGAGAGCATGTTGATGCAGTTGCCCACGCCGGAGCTCTGCATCAGCAGCACGCCCTTCTCGCCGCCGAGCCAGGCGCCCTGGAGAAGGGCGATCCCCTCCTCCTCCGTGGTCAGCGAGACGACCCGCATCTCGTTGTCGGCGAGGCAGCGCCGGATCAGCCGCGCATGCCCCGCGTCCGGCACCAGGGCCACCTGGCGGATGCCGTGGGTCTTCAGCAGGTCATAAAGTCCGTCCGGCCAGTCGGCGGCCGCTCGGGTTTGGGATTCGTCGGTACGCTGGTCCATGCCTTTCCTCGCGTCTGGCGTGGAGCATCGGGCGGGACGGGGGCCCTGGCAAGGAGGTGCCGCGGAACCGCCCGGGCCGGGCGGGCCATCAGCTGAACAGCAGCTGCCCGCCGTCCACGACGATGGTCTGCCCGGTGACCCAGCGCGCGAGCGGCGAGGCGAGGAACATCACCACATCCGCCACCTCCTCCGGCGTGCCGAGCCGGCCGAAGGGGATCGAGCGCAGCACGCGGTCGTAGAGCTTCGGGTCGGTGGTCCGGCGCCGCTCCCACGACCCGCCGGGGAACTCGATCGAACCGGGCGCGACGGCGTTCACGCGGATGCCCTCGCGCGCCAGGGCCGCCGCCTGGCTCGCGGTGTAGTTGATCACCAGCGCCTTCACCGCCGCATAGGCCGGCGTGCGCACGGACGGCCTGAGGCCGGAAATCGAGGTGGTGTTGACGATGCACCCCTTCGACGCCTTCAGGTACGGCAGCGCGGCGCGGCTCGCGCGCACCGTCGCCATCACGTCCACGGAGAGCCCGGCCGCCCAGCCGGCCTCGTCGTCGCCCCTGCCGAAGCCGCTGGCGTTGTTGACCAGCACGTCCACGCCGCCGAGCGCCGTGGCCGCGTCCTCGACCCAGCGCGCGACCGCGGCGCCGTCGGCGAGGTCGCAGACCGCCGCGTGGGCCGGCCGCCCGGTAGCGGCGATCTCGGCGCGCGTCGCCTCCAGAGCCTCCGCCCCGCGCGCGCAGATCGAGACGCCGGCGCCCTCACGCGCGAAGCCGAGTGCGATCGCCCGGCCGATGCCCCGGCTGCCGCCGGCGACGAGGACGCGCTTCCCGCCGAAGTCCAAGCTCATGCCCTGCCCCTCCTGGCTCCCGTGCGGCCAGTCTGCAGCGTGGCTCGGTGCAGGGCCAAGTCCCTCCCCTGGCGGGGCGCCGTCAGAAGTCCAGGTCCGCGTAGTGCGGCGGGGGCGTTACGCCGGTCACGCGGTCGGCGAGCAACGGGCGGAAGCACGGGCGCGACTTGATGCGCGCGTACCAGTCCTTCGCCGCCTCGTTCAGCGACCAGTCCACGTCGCCGATGAAGTCGAGCGCGGAGAGATGCGCCGCCGCGCAGAGATCGGCGAGGGTCAGCGAGGATCCCGCGAGCCAGGCTCGCGACTCCGCCAGCCAGCCCAGGTAGTCGAGATGCGGACGGAGATTAGCATGCCCCGCGCGGATCGCCGCCGCGTCCGGCGTGCCGCGGCCCATCAGGCGCTTCATCTGCTTCTCGTAGAGCAGGTTGCGCGTGACCTCGGCATTGAACTTGCCGTCGAACCAGGCGACCAGGCGGCGCACCTCGGCGCGCTCCGCGAGGGTGCGGCCGAGCAGCGGCAGGTCCGGATAGGCTTCGTCGAGATACTCGCAGATCGCGTAGGAGTCCGCGATGGCGAGGCCGTTGTCCTCCTTCAGCACCGGCACCGTGCCGGCCGGGTTCATCGTGAGGAATTCCTCGCGCCGCTCCCACACGCGCTCGACGCGCAGATCGAAGGGAATCCGCTTCTCTGCGAGGGCGAGCCGGACCTTGCGGGAGAAGGGCGAAAGCGGAAGGTGGTAGAGTATGCGCATCGTCGGCCCGGCTTATGCCACCCGCGCGGCGGGCAGGGAAGCCGGGCCGGGCTGCCCCCGGCCGGGACCGGCCGGGGACGCTATTCGGCCGCGACGGCGGCGGCCGCCTCCTCCATCGGCACCGGCAGGTACTTCGCGTATTCCTTCGGCACGATGTGCCAGAACCGGGCGCGTTCCGTCGCCCACTCGTTCAGCAGCCGGGCGGCGAAGCGGCTGCCCGTCTCCTGGACGTGGCGGGCGATCAGGTCGCGCAGCACGCCCTCCCAGTGAGGGTGCGAGAGGGGGCGCCAGATCAGCGAATCGGGGTTGATCCGGCGCTCGAAGGTGCCGTCGGCGTCATAGACGAAGGCCATGCCGCCTGTGAAGCCGGCGCCGAAATTGTCGCCCACCGGCCCGAGGATCACGACCGTCCCGCCGGTCATGTACTCGCAGCCGTTCGCTCCGCATCCCTCCACCACCGCGATCGCGCCGGAATTCCGCACCGCGAAGCGCTCCCCGGCCTGGCCCGCCGCGAAGAGCTCGCCGGAGGTCGCGCCGTAGAGCACGGTGTTGCCGACGATGGTGTTCTCGTTCCACACGAGGTTCGAGGAGGGCGACGGCCGCACGACGATGGTCGCGCCCGAGAGGCCCTTGCCGACGTAGTCGTTGGCGTCGCCGAATACCTCGAGCTTGAGGCCGCGCACCCCGAAGGCGCCGAGCGACTGGCCCGCCGAGCCACGCAGCCGGACGGTCAGGTGCCCGGGCTGCAGCCCGTCCATCCCGAACTGGCGCACGATCTTCGACGACACCTTGGTGCCGATCGCGCGATGGGTGTTCCGGATGTTGTACTGGAGCTGCATCTTCTCGCCGTGCCGGAACAGCGCCTCGGCGTCGCGGATCATCTCCGCGTCCAGCGTCTCCGGGACATCGTTGCGGCCCTCGAGCGTGCAGTAGGGCTTGTAGGGGCCCGGATCCGCCTTCACGAGCAGCGGGTTGAGGTCGAGGTCGTCGAGGTCCTCCGACCCGCGGCTGACCTGCTTGAGCAGGTCGGTACGGCCGATCACCTCCTCCAGCCGCCGGAAGCCGAGGGAGGCGAGGATCTCGCGCACTTCCTCCGCGACGAAGGAGAAGAGGTTGATGACCTTCTCGGGGCTGCCGCTGAACTTGGCGCGCAGCTTCTCGTCCTGCGTGCACACGCCGACCGGGCAGGTGTTGGAGTGGCACTGCCGGACCATGATGCAGCCCATCGCCACCAGCGAGGCGGTGCCGATGCCGAACTCCTCGGCGCCGAGCATCGCCGCGATCACCACGTCGCGCCCGGTCTTGATACCACCGTCGGTGCGCAGCCGCACGCGGTGGCGCAGGCGGTTGAGCAGCAGCACCTGATGAGTCTCGGACAGCCCCACCTCCCAGGGCATGCCGGCGAACTTGATCGAGGACTGCGGCGAGGCGCCGGTGCCGCCCGAATGGCCGGAGATCAGGATCGCGTCCGCCTTCGCCTTCGCCACGCCCGCCGCGATGGTGCCGATGCCCGAGCGCGCGACGAGCTTCACGCAGACCGTCGCATCCGGGTTGATCTGCTTGAGGTCGTAGATGAGCTGGGCGAGGTCCTCGATCGAGTAGATGTCGTGGTGCGGCGGCGGCGAGATCAGCGTCACGCCCGGCGTGGAGTGCCGCAACTTCGCGATCAGCCCCGTCACCTTGAAGCCCGGGAGCTGCCCGCCCTCGCCGGGCTTCGCGCCCTGGGCGATCTTGATCTCGATCTCGCGGCAGTTGTTGAGGTACTCGGCGGTCACGCCGAAGCGCCCGCTCGCGATCTGCTTGATCGCGGAGTTGGCGTTGTCGCCGTTCGGCCGTGGCTTGGCGCGCGCCGGGTCCTCGCCGCCCTCGCCCGAGTCGCTCCGCGCGCCGATGCGGTTCATCGCGATGGAGAGCGTCTCGTGCGCCTCCGGGCTCAGCGCGCCGAGCGAGATGCCGGGCGCGACCAGGCGCTTGCGGATCTCCGTGATGCTCTCGACCTCCTCGATCGGCACGGGCGTGCAAGCCTCGGTGCGGAAGTCGAGCAGGTCGCGCAGCGCCACGGGCGGCAGCCGCCGCACCGCGTCGGAGTACTTCTTGAAGGTCTGGTAGCTGTCGGTCTCCACCGCCCGCTGCAAGGTGTGGATCAGCGAGCCCTCGAAGGCGTGGGTCTCGCCGCTGCGGCGCATCTTGTAGAGGCCGCCCACGGGCAGCGTTACCACGTCCGCATCCCAGGCCTTGCGGTGCAGCGCCAGTATGCGGCGCGCGATGCCGGAAAGGCCGATGCCGGAGATGCGGCTCGGCGTGCCGGGGAAGAACTCCGCGACCAGCGAGCGGGAGAGGCCGATCGCCTCGAAGTTCATCCCGCCGCGGTAGCTGCTCAGCACGCCGATGCCCATCTTGGACATCACCTTGAGCAGCCCCTTGTCCACCGCCTTCTTGTACCGCGCGACGCACTCCTCCAGCGTCAGCTTGCCGAACAGGCCGCGGCGGTGGCGGTCGGCGATGCTCTCCTGCGCGAGGTAGGCGTTGACCGTGGTCGCGCCGGCGCCGATCAGCACGGCGAAGTAGTGCACGTCCATCGCCTCGGCGACGCGGACGTTGAGGCTGGTGAAGGTGCGCAGGCTGTTCTTCACCAGGTGCGTGTGCACGCCACCCACCGCGAGGATCATCGGGATCGCGGCGCGTGCCGGCCCCTGGTTCTCGTCGGTCAGGATCACGTGCGCGCAGCCGGAGCGCACGCCCTCCTCCGCTTCGTGCCGGATGCGGTCGATCGCGCGGCGCAGCCCCTGCTCACCCTCCTCGACGGGGAAGGTGCAGTCCACGACGCAGGCGGTCTCGCCCATGTAGGCCCGCATCGCCGCGAACTCGGCGCTCGACAGCACCGGGCTGTCGAGCATGAGCATGTCGCACTGCGTCGGGTCCTCGTCGAGGATGTTGCCGAGGTTACCGAGGCGCGTGCGCAGCGTCATCACCCGCGTCTCGCGCAGGCTGTCGATCGGCGGGTTGGTGACCTGGCTGAAGGTCTGGCGGAAATAGTGGTGCAGGCCGCGATACTGGCCGGAGAGCACGGCGATGGGCGTGTCGTCGCCCATGCTGCCGACCGGCTCGTTGGCCTCCTCCACCATCGGATGGAGGATGGCCTCCAGCTCCTCCAGCGTGTAGCCGACGGCAAGCTGGCGGCGGCGCAGCTCCTCGCCCTGGAACAGCACCGGCTCGCGCGCGTCCTGGCGGACGATCTCGTCGATCCGCGTGGTGCGCTTCGTCCACTCGCCGAAGGGCTTGCGCGCGGCGAGCATGTCCTTGAGCGCGCCGTCGCCGTAGAAGCGCGCGGCGTCGAGGTCCACGCCGATGCACTGGCCGGGGCCCACGCGGCCCTTGGCGACGATCGCGTCCTCGGGCAGCTTCACCATGCCGGTCTCGGAGCCGACGATCAGCAGCCCGTCCTGCGTGATCGTGTAGCGCATCGGCCGCAGTCCGTTGCGGTCCATGCCGGCGATGACCCAGCGTCCGTCGGTGGCGCAGATCGCCGCCGGACCGTCCCAGGGCTCCATCACCGCGTTGCAGTAGAGGAAGAGGTCGCGGTGCGCCTCCGGCATGGTGGCGCTGTTGCCGATGCTCTCCGGGATCAGCATCGCCTTGGCCATCGGCGCGTCGCGCCCGCCGCGCACCAGCAGCTCGAACACGTTGTCGAGCGTCGCCGTGTCCGACCCGCCGGCCTGGATGACCGGCTTGATGTCTTCGATGTAGGGGTCGAGCAGGGGATGGGAGAGCCGCGTCTCGTGGCTCTTCATCCAGTTCACGTTGCCCGCCAGCGTGTTGATCTCGCCGTTGTGCGCGATCATGCGGAAGGGCTGGGCGAGCCGCCAGGTCGGGAAGGTGTTGGTCGAATAGCGCTGGTGATAGATCGCGAAGCGGCTGACGAAGCGCGGATCGAGCAGGTCCGGGTAGAACTCCGTCAGGTGCTCGGCGAGGAACATCCCCTTGTAGATCACCGAGCGGCAGGAGAGGGAGCACAGGTAGAGCTCCGGGATCTGCGCCGCGATCGCTTGCTTCTCGATGCGCCGGCGCACGACGTAGAGGTCGCGCTCGGCGATGGCCGCGTCGCGCTGCTGGGGATCCCAGATGAGGATCTGCTCGATCTCGGGGCGCGTCGCGTTCGCCTTCTCGCCGATGCAGGCGACGTTGATCGGCACCTGGCGCCAGCTGTAGATCGCGAAGCCGGCGTTCAGCACCTCGGTCTCGACGATCTGGCGGCAGCGCTCCTGCGCGCCGAGGTCGGTCTTAGGCAGGAAGATCATGCCCACCGCGATGCGGCCCGGGTACAGGCGGTCGCCGCCGCGCTGCACCACCTCGGCGAAGAAGTCCTGCGGGATCTCGACATGGATGCCGGCGCCGTCGCCGGTCTTGCCGTCGGCGTCCACCGCGCCGCGGTGCCAGACGGCCTTGAGCGCGTCGATGCCGGCCTGCACCACCTCCCGCCGCGGCTTGCCGTCGAGCGCGGCGACGAGGCCGACGCCGCAGGCGTCGTGCTCGGTGAGGTCGAGATGCGCCTCCTCCGCGAGGCGGCGGGCGTTCTCGGCGAAGCTCCGGGCGAAGGCCGGTCCGTTCTCTTGCATGCGCTTCTCGCTCCTCACTCCGCCGCCACCGCCATCGGCGCCGCTGCCGCCTCGGCCTCGGC
Organism: Acetobacteraceae bacterium; assembly: GCA_019689515.1. Lineage (GTDB taxonomy): Bacteria > Pseudomonadota > Alphaproteobacteria > Acetobacterales > Acetobacteraceae > Caldovatus. The sequence goes on from JADGHI010000053.1 coordinate 10,813, forward strand.
CTTCGCCCTCACCCACCGATCAATCTGCTCCGCCGCGTCGCGACCGTCGCGGATCGCCCACACCACCAGAGAGGCGCCGCGCACGATGTCGCCCGCGGCGAACACGCCGGGCAGCGAGGTCATCATGGTGCGGTGGTCGATCTTCAGCGTGCCCCAGCGCGAGACGGCCAGCGCCGGCTCGCCGAACATCGTCGGCAGGTCCTCCGGATCGAAGCCGAGCGCCTTGATCACGAGGTCGGCGGGCTCGACGAAGCTGCTGTCCGGGATCGGCTCCACCTGCTGGCGCCCGGTCGCGTCCGGCAGGCCGAGATGCATGCGCACGGCGCGCACCCCCGTCACCTGCGCATCGCCGAGGAACGCCTCCGGCGCGGCGAGCCAGACGAAGCGGACTCCTTCCTCCTCGGCGTTCTTCACCTCGCGCATGGAGCCCGGCATGTTCGCCTTGTCGCGGCGGTAGAGGCAGGTGACGGACTTCGCGCCCTGGCGCACCGCGGTGCGCACGCAGTCCATCGCCGTGTCGCCGCCGCCCACCACGACGACGGTCTTGCCCCGCGCGTCCAGCGCGCCGGAGTCGAATTCCGGTACCGCGTCGCCCAGCCCCTTGCGGTTCGACGCCGTCAGGTAGTCGAGCGCCGCGACGACGCCCGGCAGCCCCACGCCCGGGCAGGCGATGTCGCGCGCCCGGTACACGCCGGTCGCGATCAGCACCGCGTCGTGCCGCTCGCGCAGCTCTGCCAGCGACACGTCGTGTCCGACCGCGCAGTTCAGGTGGAAGTGGATGCCGCCGGCCGCGTACTGCTCGTGGCGGCGCAGCACCACCTCCTTCTCGAGCTTGAAGTTGGGGATGCCGTAGATCATCAGGCCGCCGGCGCGGTCGTACCGGTCGTAGATGTGGACCTGGTAGCCCTTCACCCGCAGCCGCTCGGCCGCCGCCATCCCGCCCGGCCCGGCGCCGATGATGCCGACGGAGTACGGCAGTTCCCGGCGGGGCTTCGGCGGCTTCACCCAGCCGCGCTCCCAGGCGGTGTCGGTGATGTACCTCTCGACCGCGCCGATGGTGACGGACTCGAAGCCCTTCTCGATGACGCAGTTGCCCTCGCAGAGCCGGTCCTGAGGGCAGACGCGGCCGCAGATCTCGGGGAAGGTGTTGGTCGAGGAGGCGATCTCGTACGCCTCCTCGAGCCGCCCCTCGGCGGTGAACTTCAGCCAGTCCGGGATGTTGTTATGGAGCGGGCAGTGCACCTGGCAGAAGGGCACGCCGCACTGGCTGCACCGGCTGGCCTGCTCGGCCGCCGCCGCGGGGTCGAAAGGGCGATAGACCTCGGCCCAGTCGTGGCGGCGCGCCTCGGCATCCCGCTTCTCGGGCTGGCGCTGGGGCAGGCGCACGAACTGCAGCATCTTCTCGGCCATGGCAGGCGGTCCCTGGTGCGTCCGGTCTGGGCGCAGGAGGGAACACCGACCCACACAGGCGCCCGCCCGTGTTGCTGCGCAACATAGGGAACGCTCGGCCCGGAAGGCGAGTCCTTTTTAAGCCTATAGGACAGATTCTCTGTCCTTGATCGTCAGGTTTCTCGGTTGAATACCCTCAATCGATCGCAACCGCCCCAGGGAAAGGTCCATATCGGTCCTAAGAGGCCGGCACCAAATCCACCCGCTGGCCACCCGGCCGGAACCGGGCCAGATACCCCGGCACCACCGCCTCGACCGCCTTCGGAGCGGTGACCCCCAATTCCCGCAGCCCCGGCGCTCCCTCGGCCACCACATTGTCCTTGCCGAGCAGCAGGAGCTGGTCGCGGGTCAGCGGCGGATTCGGCAGCTTTTCCCCGAACCAGGCCAGTAGCCGCGCCACGCCGTCCGGCACATCCACCAGCGGCCGCCGGCGCCGCGTCGTCTCCAGCACGAAGCGCAGCAGCTCGCGCATGGTCATCACCCGCGGCCCGCCCAGCTCGTAGGTCCGACCGATCGCATCCTCGCGGTCCGCGGCCGCCACGATCGCGTCCGCCACGTCGCCGACATAGACGGGCTGGAAGCGCGTCCCGCCCCGGATCACCGGCATCACCGGCAACCATTGCGCCATCGCGCCGAAGCGGTTGAACAGCCCGTCCTCCGGCCCGAAGATCAGCGAGGGCCGCAGGATGGTCGCGCCCGGGAAGGCCTTGCGCACCGCCTCCTCCCCCTCGCCCTTGGTCCGCGCGTAGAGGCTCTCGCTCCGCGGGTCGGCGCCGATCGCGGAGACGTGGACCAGCCGCGACACCCCGGCCGCCGCGGAGAGCCGCGCCACGCGCTCCGCCCCCTCGACATGGATGCGGGCGAAGTCGCCGGAGCGCCGCTCGAACAGGATGCCGACCAGGTTCACCACCAGATCGGCCTCCGCCACCGCCCGCGCCACCGCGCCTTCGTCGCGGATGTCGGCAGCCAGGGGCACGATCTGCCCGACCCGTCCCTGAGTGGCGAGGAACCGCGCCCCCACCGGATCGCGGGTCCCGACCCGGACCACGAAATCCCGGTGGGCGAGCCGCTGGACGACGTATCGCCCGACGAATCCCGCCCCGCCGAACACGGTCGCGACCTTGCGCACCCCCAGACCCCGCATCGAACCGACACCCCTTGGAGGAAGACGGCGCGGACCATATGGGCCGGCGCGCGCGGCGCCCAGCCGCGCGGCGGTTTTACGGCCCCTCCGTGG
>JADGHI010000054.1 GCA_019689515.1 Acetobacteraceae bacterium
CGCGGTGGTTGTGGCGCTTCGGGGGGGGTGTGGGGCGGGGGCGGGGCCCCCCGGCGCCGGCGCCGCGGGACCGCGCCCCGGCCGGCGACTCGCCCTGGTCGAGGTGCTGGCCCTCGATCCGCGCCGCCGACTCGTCCTCGTCCGCTGCGACGGGCGGGAGGCGCTGCTGCTCACGGGCGGCGGCGGCCAGGATGCCCTGCTCGGCTGGCTACCAACAGACGAGGAACGGCAGCGACCGTGACGCGATTCGCCCGACCGCACCGCGCGGCGCCTCACCTCCCGGTGCGCCTTCCCCTGCTCGCGACGCTGTTGCTGGCGCTCCTGATGCCCGGCACCGCGGCCCTGGCGCAGAGCGTGAGCATCGATCTCGGCGCCGCCGGCCAGCCGGGGGCAACGGCCCGGCTGGTGCAGCTTGTCGCGCTGATCGGGCTGCTCTCGATCGCCCCCTCGCTGATGGTGATGGCCACCGCCTTCGCGCGCATCGTGATCGTGCTGTCGCTGCTGCGCAGCGCGATCGGCGCGCAGAGCGTCCCGCCCAACCCGGTGCTGATCGGCCTCGCCCTGTTCCTGACGCTGTTCGTGATGCAGCCCGTGCTGGAAGCGAGCTGGAACGATGGCCTCGCCCCGCTCGCCGCGGGCCGGATCGGCGAGATCGCCGGGCTTGAGGCCGCGGCCGAGCCGTTCCGCCGCTTCATGGCGGCGCAGGCGCGCGAGCAGGACCTCGCGCTCTTCCTCGACCTGGCCGGCCTGCCCATGCCGGCCTCCGCCGATCAGACCCCCTGGCGCGCCCTGGTCCCGGCCTTCCTCGTGGGCGAGTTGAAGCGAGCCTTCGAGATCGGCTTCCTGCTGTTCCTGCCCTTCCTCGTCATCGACATGGTGGTGGCGAGCGTCCTGATGTCGCTCGGCATGATGATGCTGCCGCCCTCCGTCGTGTCGCTGCCCTTCAAGCTGATCTTCTTCGTCCTGGTGGACGGCTGGCGGCTGGTGGCGGGGAGCCTGGTGCAGGGCTTCGCGGGAAGCTAATCTCTCGCGCCCCTTGGCCCCGGTGCGCGGCGGGGCCCATGCTGGGCGTCATGCGCCGGCGCCCCGCCCCGAAGACGAGCTGTGGAGTGATCGTGAGCGACGATGGCGCGCGGCGGATCCTGCTTGGCCGCCCGCCGCAGTCGCGCCTCTGGGATATCCCGAAGGGCGTCGCGGCCCCCGGCGAGACCTTCGCGCAGGCCGCCCTGCGCGAGCTGGAGGAAGAAACGGGGCTGCGGGCGGAGCCGGAGGCGCTGATTCCGCTCGGCGTCCACGCCTATATGCCGGGCAAGGACCTCGCCCTCTTCGCCTGGCAGCCGGAGGCGATGCCGGACCCGGCGACGCTTCGGTGCCGGTCCTTCGTCCGGCTCCCCAGCGGCGCGCGCATCCCGGAAATCGCGGCCTTCGCGGTCGTCCCCTGGGACGAGGCCCTCACCCTCGTGGGAAGGAACCTCGCCCGCGTGCTCGGCGAGGTGCGGCGCGGTCCGGGCTGGCCCGTCCCGCGCTCCCCGGAATGAGGCGAAGGCTCGTCGGATGCCTCGGCGTCACCCCTTGGCCGGCAGATGCTCCGCGATGTAGGGCGGCAGCGCGAAGGCCGCGACGTGCACCTCCGGCGTCCAGTACCGCGTGGTGCCGAGGATTCCGGCTGCCTCCGCTCTCCGCCGGAGCTCCTCCGCCCCAACCTGCCGCGTTGCCGGATCCTTTGCGGCCCAGCCCAGGGTCATGAACCCGCCGACATAGGTCGGCACGGCCACCAGATAGGCGGAGACATCCGCGAAGACCTTCGCCCGGCGCAGAGAGCTGTCGCGCAGCTCATCCGCCTGCATGAAGGGCACGCCGCACTGGTTCACCACGACGCCACGGTCCGTCAGCAGCCGGGCGCAATTCGCGTAGAATTCCTCGGTGAACAGGACCTCGCCGGGGCCGATCGGGTCAGTGCTGTCCACGATCACCACGTCGAAGCTCGCCGGCGCCGCCCGGCGCACATAGTCGATGCCGTCCCCGACAATCACCTCGGCCCGCGGATCGGTCCAGGCATCGCCGCCAATCCCGGGCAGGTATTCCTTCGCCAGGCGGATCACCTCGCCGTCGATCTCGACCATCACAGCGCGCTCGACGCCCTTGTGCTGCAAGACCCGGCGCAACACGCCGCCATCTCCGGCGCCGATGATCAGCACGCGCTTCGCTGCGCCATGCGCCAGCAGCGGCACATGGGCCAGCATTTCCTGATAGGTGAACTCGTCCGCTTCCGTGATCTGTACGATGCCGTCGAGCAGCATCACCCGCCCGTGACCGTAGCTCTCGAAGATCAGGATTTCCTGGTAGTCGGAGGTCACGCGCGCCAGCTCGCGCTTCATGCGGAAATGCTGGTCCCATCCCGGGTAGAGCGTCTCATTGACCCAGACCTCGATCGGCATCGAATCCTCCGCACAAACAGGAAAAGGGCCGGACCATCGGGTCCGGCCCGCGAAGACTTCCGGCCGGCTTGCTTCAGCCGACCATGCCGCGCTTGTGCTCGGCAAGCTGGATCCGCTCCGGCAGGAAACCCCGCTTGAGGACGGGGATCGCCTTGTACGGGTCGCACTCACCGCACATGAAGATGTCGAGCGCGGCGTAGTTCCGCTCCGGCCAGGAGTGGATGGAGATGTGGCTCTCCGCCAGCACCAGCACCCCGCTCACCCCGCCGTTCGGCGAGAAGTGATGGAAGTGGCCGTGCAGGATCGTCGCACCGCTCACCTTGGCGGCCTCGCGCAGCACCGCGTCGATGTGGGCGGGGTCGTCGAGGTTGGTCGCCCCCCACAGGTCCACGATCAGGTGCGTCCCGGCGTAGCGCACGCCGTTGCGGAAAACGAAGTAGTCCTTCGCCTCGTTCACGCTCTCCGAGCGCGTCTCAACATCAGAAGTCCGGGCGTCGCTCGGGAACTCCGAGACCATCCCCGGTTGGACGAGAGCTTCCATCGTCGGGCTCCTTCCAGCCAGCAGATGACCAAGGCGATCGGGGATTCGATCAGGTCAACGGGGCGCGCATATGGGGCAGACGTCCCTTCGCTGCAAGGGAATTTTACCGCGCAGGGCCGGAATTTTCGCCGGACCAGCCTGCGTTTTGCGCGGGACTCATCGCGCGGCCGGCCCTCCTGCCCGCAATGGCTCCAGCCGTGACGTCAGGGAGCGGATCGCCCCGAGCTCCCGGCGCAGCCGCGGCAGGTCGTCGAGGTCCCGCAGCGGTCCGGTCGTGAGCAGCTCGAAGGCCTCGCTCAAAGGTCCGTCGTGCATGCGGGCCCGATGCGCGGCCCGCAGCGCGGCCAGCCTGGCCTCGTCGCCCGCCAGTGCCGTATAGGCGGCGAGCCGCGCAAGGGCACGCCGCTGCTCCGGGGCCAGCGGGGCCGGTGGCGCGGGCAGCGTGGCCTCGAGATGCGCCTCAAGCGCCGCGGCCGCGCCCTGCCAGTCCTGTGACTCGGCCAACAGCTCGGCGAGCACCGCGGCACCGGCGGCGCCGAGGCGGCGCAGCAGCAGCACCGCCGCCTCGCGGTTGCCAGCGCGGGCCAGGGCGCGGGCACGCAGCAGATCGCGCTCTGTCGCGAGGTGCTGGGGAAGGTCCGCCCCCTCCGTCGAATCGAGCGCCGCGAGCGCGCCGGCGGCATCGCCCTCGCCCAGGCGCAAGGCGGCGAGGCGCGCGCCGAGTGCCGCCCGGGCCTGCGGCTCCGCCACGCCCCGCGTGGCGGCCGCGCGCAACAGGCTGGCCGCGCGGTCGGGCAGGTCGAGCGCGACCAGCCGGTCGGCCAGCAGCATCACCGCCGCGAGGCCCGCCTCGCCCGTCTCCGGCAGGAGGGTCCGGTTCGCCTCCGCCAACGCCACCGCGGTGAGGGGCGGCGCCTCCGCTAGCGCCGCGAGCAGCGCCTCGCGCAGCCGGGGCTGCAGGGCGGCGGCCTGCGCCGGATACTGTGCCGCCGTCTCGCGCAGCAATTCGACGGCGCCCGCCGCGTCCCCGGTCCGCCTCTTAAGCTCCACGAGACGCAGCCGCGCCTCGACCTCGATCGCGTCGCCGCGCCAAGCGAACAGCGCGGCCTCCAGGGCCGCCGCCGCTGCGCCCGGATCGAGCGCCCCGTTGGCGAGGCGCAGCGCCACGGCCCTGTGGATCGCGCGGGCCCGGGCAAGGCGGTCACGCCCCAGAGCCAGCGCGTCGTAGGCGGCGAGCGCCTCGCCCGTCCGCCCCTCCGCCTCGGCCAGCCGCGCCCGTGCCAGGGCAAGCCTGGGCGTCTCCGGTGCCGCTGCTTCCTCGATCAGTCGGCCCGCCGCGGCCAGCGCCGCCGTTCCGCCCGCATCGAGCAGCGCCTCGGCGGCCGGTGGAATTAGCCTGGCCTGCAGGGCCTCCGGGTAGCTCAGCAGCAGCGCCGCCGCCAGTAAGCCGCGCCAGAGCAGCGTCTCGTCGGTTTCCGGCAGGCGGCGGTCCTCGATCGCGCGCGCCGCCTCGGGGAGCCGTCCGACGAGCAGCGCCGCGGCGCCATGTGCCAGCAGCAGGCGCGGGTCGTCCCGCGTGCGCGGATCCTCCTGGAAGGCCAGGGCGGACATCGCCTGCGCCTCCTGCGCCAGCCCGAGGGCGAGCAGCACCTCCGCGGCCTCCCTCCGCAAGGGCGCACGGGCCAGCGGCGCGGTGGCCACGATGCTTCCCTGCAGGCTGCGCAGCCGCTCCAGGAGCGCCGGCCCTGCCGTGGCCACGGGCAGGTCGAGCACGCGGGTCATCCGCGCCGCCTCGGCCGCCGAAGGCGGCGCATGCCAGGCGTCACCCAGGACAAGCTCGGCGCCTCCCGCAGCAGACAGGGTGAAGCGATCGAGGCCTGACCGCAGCACCAGCGCATCCGACCGAGCGAGCACCACGACCCCGAGCGTGCTCGGCAGCAGCTCGAACTGCGCGCCACGCCGGAAGTGGCGCATCCCCTGCCCGGGCTCGCGCAGCGTGCCGACGAGCAGCGGCGCGCCGGTCTCGGGATCGGCCAAGGCGACAGTGCGTCCGGGCCGGGCTGCCCGGATGACAAGCCGCATCGGCTCGGTCTCCACCTCCGGCGCCAGGGGTCGGGGCGGGGGTTCCGCTGCCTCCCGCCGGATCTCGACCAGCCAGGCATTGCCGTGCTCCGGCGCGAGCCGCGGAACCAGCCGCCCGAGCGCCGCGAGCGGAAGCCGCAGGACGGTCGCATCCCCGGTGATCCTGGCCTCGGCACCGCCGAATGACGAATCGCCGGCGAGCGCGCTGAGATCGAGCGGGCGGGCGGTGTCGAACACCAGCATCGCCGCACCGCCCCGGCGAAAGGCAGCGGCGCCGACCTCCGCGCCGAAGGGTAGCAGCAATGCACGGCCAGGCCGCTGCGGGTCGGCGACGAGGCGCACCGGTAACGCGCCGGGCTGCGCAGGAAGGCGCAGTCCAGGCCCTGTCGAGGCCGCAGAGGTCCGCTCCGGCATGCCCGGCCCAGCTCCAGCTCCCGGCCGCGGCGACCCGCTCGGCACGGCCGTTGTTGTCGGGGCCGCCGGTCCCGGAGTGGTGGGGAGATCGAGGGACTGCACTACCGCCGGAAGCGATTCCGCCGGGGCGGTCACCCCACGGGACGGCTGTGTCTCAGCGGCGGGAGCAGGGGGAGGCGTAGCTGGCGCCTGTGGCCCCGCCGCAGCCGGTCCTTCGGGGGCCGATGTGGCGGCGGCAGGTAGACTGCTTTCCGCGTTAGCGGGCGCGGCAGATGCGGGCGATGCGCCTTGCGCTGCCCCAGGCGGCGGAGCGGAGGGCTCAGGCGAGGCAGACGCGGCGGCGGCCCCGGGGTCACCTAGTAGCGTAGGCGCGAGCACAGAAGACGCACCAGCAGCGGCCGCGGAATGCGGTGGGGCTTCCGGAGAAGCTGGCCCCGGGGCTGCGGCAGCCGCGTCCGCGGCATCAGGCGGCTCACCAGCCGGACCGGCCGCCGGGCGCTCCCTCCGGCCCGGTGCGGCATCAGCATCCGCTGGTGGCGCCGACCCGGATCCGGGTGACGTATCCGCCTCGTGGTCTGCGCCCCCACCTTGCGCCGCCGCCGTGGGCGCTGCCGCCCCCCCACCAGGCACGTCACCGGCAGGAACGGCTGGCACGGCCAGTGTCGCCGTCGCGGGCTCCGGCGTTTCCTGATCATGGGCGTCGAGGATCACATGGCGCCCCAGACGGAAATGTCTTGGCTGCGCCCCGGGGCGCAGGATGACCTCCGCGCCGCCCGCGATGGCCCTGAGGCCGGCGACATTGCGCGGCAACCGCTGCGCCGCCGCGCGATCGAGGACGACTCTGCCCGGTGCCACGAAACGCACCGCGATGCGGTTCTCGCCCAGGCGTTCGAAGCGATAGCGGAGGGCGGTGGGCGCACTGAACACGACCCGGCCATGGTCCGGGTGATCGCCCGTGCGCACGACGATCCGCACCGGTGGCGGCGCCGGAGCAGGCTCGGCGCTCGCTACCGGCGCTGTGCACGGCCATACCAGCACGAGCGTGGCGACGGCCGCGATGATTCCGCGTGGCGCGAGGCTGGCGCGGCCGGAACACCGGGCGGCGCGATACATCAGTCGAAACTCGCCAGCAGGCGGTCGATCTCGTCCTGGCTGACGCCGGCGCCAGGCAGTTGCGGGCCTTGCGCCAGCGCCTCGCCTTCCGTCAGTGCCATGCCGTCCGCCCTCCTGGATCCGCGGGAAGTCTCGGCCGCCGCCGCTCGCGCCGCGCCCGCCGAGCCCCTGGTCGTGCTGATCACCGCGGCAACCCGCGCCTCGATCGCCTTGAGCGCCGCGATCGCCTTGGCGATGCGCTGGCCGGTGATGTCCTGGAAGCTGCAGGCCTCATAGATGCGGGTGATCGCGCTACGGAACGCTGCCTGGCCGTCGCCGCCCACATGCGGCTCCAGCCCCTCCAGTGTCTCGCAGCAGTCGAGGATCTCGTTGGTTGCCGCGGCGGTGTGCTCGACCACCGCGTCGAGCTCGTCCGTCGCGCTCGGGATGTGGCTCGCGGTGATGTCCTCGACGCCGAGTGCGGCGATCTCCGCCTTGACGCGCTTGACGGTGCGGCCGAGCGCCTCGAGCTCCGCCAGCAGCGCGGCCTCCTTCGCCGTCAGGTCGCCTTCAAGGGTGCTGAGCACGCTTCGCACCGCGGCTTCGATCACCTCGGTGCTCGGCTGCGACGGCACCGGCCGCGCATCCGACGGCGCGGCGGCCGCCTGCGAGCCGCCCGGGCAGAGGCCGTCAGGCATGCGACAGCACCTTCTCGATCTTCTCGCGCAGCGTCTCGGCGTTGAACGGCTTGACGATGTAGTTGGACACGCCGGCCTGCTTCGCCGCGATCACGTTCTCCGTCTTGCCCTCGGCCGTCACCATGATGAAGGGCGTGGACTTCAGCCGCGCGTCGGCACGGACCTCCTTCAGCAGGTCGAGGCCCGTCATGGGCTGCATGTTCCAGTCGCTGATCACCAGCCCGAAATTGCCGGCGCGCAGCTTGGCAAGTGCCTCCTGCCCATCCGTCGCCTCCTCGACATTATTGAAGTCGAGCTGCTTGAGGAGGTTGCGGATGATCCGGAGCATCGTGCGGTAGTCATCCACGATCAGAACATTGATGGACTTGTCCATATTCCTCGCCGAGTCCTTTCCATGATCGCTCCGCTCGCGTCGCGCATCCTGCGGGCGCAGTCGGTCGGTTGTGCTTCACTCCCCGCCGCCGTCGTCGGCCGGCCGAGGACTGTGTTCTCCGCGATGCCGCGCGAGCTCGGCGGTCAGCTCACGCGCCCGCTCCGGGCGCATCGCGCCGAGCACCGGCGCCGCCTTGGCCGCGCGCATGCGGTCCAGGATCTGCACCAGCACGGGCATCTCCAGCGTGTCGAAGATCGCCGCCGCCTCGCGCGGGCGCATGTTCTCGTAAAGGCGCACCAGGCCGCGCCAGCCGTCTTCCTCTCGCTCGGCGCGGCTGCGCTCGAGTGCCTCCAGCCGTTGCTGCAGGCGTGCCAGCTCCTCGATCCGCTGGTTGAGGCGACGCTCCATCGCGGCGAGCACCACCTCCCGCGTCTCGATTGCGCGTTCCCGCGCTTCGAGCGCCGCGCGCCGCTCGCGCAGCCGTTCGAGCAGCTCGCGCTCGGCCGCGGCCGCTGGCCGGTCCGGCACCACCGCGGCAGGATTCGTGGCCACCTGCATCGTCGCAGGCCGCGCCACAGCGGGCATGGGCGCGACGGGCCGCGACGTCGCGTCTCCCCGCGGCCGCGCTGCCGTACCTGAAAAGGGCGGCGCCGCGGTCAGCCCAGCAGCCGGCACGCTACGCGTCGCGGCGCCGGCGGCAGGTTGCGCCGTTGCCGCACGCCACAGCGCCTCCGCGCGGACCACGAAGGCGGCCAACAGCGCGACGATCAGCATCGGCAGCAGCCGGAGGCGGAACGGGGCTCCGGCGGTCATGGTCGCAGCGCTCATCGCTCAGCCCGAGGCAGGGCTTGGGCCAGTGCGTGCACCAGATCCTGCTCAGTCCCACGGCCCGGCGGTACCGGCCCCGAACCCGTCTCCGCCGCAGCCTCATCGGTCCGTGGGGCTGCGGCGCCCGACGCCGCGCCCGCCATCGGCGACACGACCGCCGCTGTCGCTGCGAGCGGCCGCGCGGCCCTCACCAGCACCTCCAGCCGGTCCGCCAGGCCCTCCGCCCGCTCGGTCAGGTAGCGCAGATCGTCGCGCAGCGGCTCGGCCGCGGCAGTGCGCTCGGCAACCTGTCGCCCGGCGAGTTCGGCCGCGGCCCGAAGCCGGACCATCGCGGCCTCGGCCAGGCGTGTCGCCTCCTGGAAGCCGGCGGCGCTGCCCTCCAGCGCCGCGCGGTCACGACGCAGCGCACCGAGCTGACGCTCGAGCCGCAAGGCACAGGGTATCACCGCGCCGAGGAGACCAAGCAGCACGAGTTGCAGCGTCCATTCCAGCGCGCTCATGCCGCCGCCTCCCCCTGAACCATGACGCCACCCACGGCGCCTCCGCCCGCGCGCCCGCCGCGCGGAAGCGCGCGCTCGATGCGCACCGCGAGCCGGCTCTCGCGCCGGCCGAGCTGTGCCTCGAACAGCGCAACGGAACCGCAGGCGAGGCGCACCGGCGCGCCCGGCGCGACGCCGAGGGCAATACGATCACCGACACGCAGATCGAGCACCGCGCCGAGCGGCATGGTCTGCTCGTCCAGCACCACGTCGAGCACGACCTCGGTCTGGCGCATCTCTTCGGCGAGGTGCGTCTCCCAGATCGAATCCCGGCCGAATTTCTCGCCCATGAATTGCTGCAGCAGCAGCTCGCGCACCGGCTCCAGCGTCGCGTAGGGGATCAGGAGCTCGAGCTTCCCTCCGCGGCCCTCCATGTCCACCCGCAGCCGCACCAGCACGCAGGCGTTGGATGGGCGCGAGATCATCGCGAAGCGCGGATTGACCTCCAGCCGCTCGAAGCGGAACACGACCGGGGAGAGTGGCTCGAAGGCCGCCGTCAGGTCGGCGAGGACCACGCCGAGCAGCCGCTCGACCAGGCCGCGCTCGATGGTCGTGTAGGGGCGCCCTTCGACGCGCATCGCCGCGGTGCCGCGCCGGCCACCGAGCAGCACGTCCACCACCGAGTAGATCAACGGCGAGTCCACCACGGCGAGGGCGTAATTGTCCCAGGCCTCCGCCTTGAACACGCCGAGCATGGCAGGCAGCGGCACCGAGTTCAGGTAGTCCGCAAAGCGGAGCGAGGTGATGGAATCGATCGAGACATCAACGTTGTCCGACGTGAAATTGCGCAGCGTCGTGGACAGCAGGCGCACCAGCCGGTCGAAGATGATCTCCAGCATCGGCAGGCGCTCGTAGGAGACAAGGCCGGAGCGGATGATCCGCTCGATGGCGGTCTGCGCCGTGCCGCGCTTGGAGGGGCCGTCGCCGAAGCCGAGCAGGCTGTCGATCTCGGCCTGGTTGAGCACCCGCGTCGCATCCGGCGTCACGGGCACCGCGGCGTCCTCCCCCGCAGCTGCCGCCTCCTCGAGCGCGGCGCCCCATGCGGCGGCGAGGTCCTCTTGATCCTGCGGCTCGTCGCTCATTGCACCAGGATCTCGATGAACAGAACGTCGGTCACCCGCGCCGGGGCGACGGCGAGGTTGACGCGCGCGAGCAGCTCCTCGCGCAACCGATGGGTGCCGATCGAGCCGCGCAGCTCCTCCGGCCGCATCTCCCGCAGATAGGTGGCGAACAGGTCGAGGACCCGCGGCATCGCCGCCTGCACCAGCACGGCGTCCTCCGGGCGCTCGAGCTCCAGCTTGCTGCGCAGCTTCACGTAGGAGGGCCGCCGGCCGGTGACGTTGAGGTTGGCCACCATCTCCGGCAGGTCGAAAAATGCCGGCTGGCGCGGCGCGGCCTCGGCCTCCGCGCGATACTTGCTGACGATCCCCTGCAGCGGCATCGGCACGCCGGCGAACCACAGGGCCGCCCCGGCCAGGCCGAGCATCAGCAGTGGCACAGCCAGGAGGCGGGCCCGACGGCGCTTCCGCCGGCTGCTTCCCCCTGGTCGCCTGTCCTCCGCACCTTCCAATGGTCCCGTGGCCGTCATGGCCCCCGATTCCCTCTCTCTCCACGACCGCATCGAGCGGCGCGGAGCATCGCCGCATCGCCTTAATGAAGGCTTGCGCGGCCACGGATGCCGGGTGGCGGCAGAAGCTGCCGGGTCGGCCGCGCTCGCTTCCTCTGAATCCGTGGCCTCCGACCTGGCACGCGGCTTGCCCGTATGGCGCCGGGACCGTTCGCAGCCGGAGGAAGAACACGCCGATGGACAGCCCGGGCTATGTCGTGCTCTCGCGCCTCGCGCTGCAGCCGCGCGCGACCGAGCTGCTGGCGCACAACATCGCCAATGCGGACACGCCGGGCTTCCGCGCCCAACGCATGGTCTTCGCCGCGCATCTCGACCGCCAGCGCGGCACCGGCGCGCCCCCCGGCGGCGCGCCCGTCGCCTATGCCGAGGACCGGGCGAGCTGGCGCGACACCGCGCCCGGCGCGATGCAGCGCACCGCCAACCCCTTCGACATCGCCATCGCCGGCGAGGGCTTCTTCGCCGTCGAGACGCCGCGCGGCGAGCGCTACACCCGCGCCGGCCGCTTCAGCCTCGACGGCGACCGGCGGGTGGTGGACATGGAGGGCCACCCGGTGCTCGACGTCGAGGGCCGCCCGATCGTCATCGCCGCCGCCGACACGCGCATCGAGGTGCTGGGCGACGGCACGCTGCGCTCGGAGAACGGCATCATCGCCCGGCTGCGCATCGTGCGCTTCGACGACCAGCAACGCCTGCGCGCCGAAGGCGACCGGCTGTTCGCCGCCGACGACCCGCCCATCCCGGTCGAGCGGCCCGCCCTCGTACAGGGCGCGGTGGAGGGCTCCAACGTCCAGCCGGTGATCGAGCTGACCCGGCTGATGGCGGAGCTGCGCGAGTTCCAGTTCGCCGCGCAATTCGTCGAGCGCGAGGGCGAGCGCCTCTCTTCCGCCGTCGAGCGCATCCTGCGCCGCCGCGGCACCGTCTGAACCGCCACCTCCCTATCCCGTCACGCTCGAAGGACAGGAAGCGATGCGTTCCCTGGATATCGCCGCCACGGGCATGCTGGCCCAGCAGACCAATGTCGAGGTCATCTCGAACAACATCGCCAACATGAGCACCACCGGCTACAAGCGCCGGCGCGCGGAATTCCAGGACCTGATCTACCAGAACCTGCGCCGCGTCGGCTCGCAGAGCGCGGACACGGGCACGGTGCTCCCCTCCGGCGCGCAGATCGGGCTCGGGGTGAAGACCGCGGCGGTCTACCGCATCACCGAGCAGGGCAACCTGCAACAGACCGAGAACCGCTTCGACCTCGCCATCCGCGGCAACGGCTACTTCCAGGTGCTGCTCCCCTCGGGGGAGACGGCCTACACCCGTGACGGCACCTTCGGCCTCTCGCCCGAGGGCACCATTGTCACGGCGGAGGGCTTCGTCGTCGTGCCCGGCATCACCATCCCACCGGCGGCACGCGACGTGACGATCAACGCCTCGGGCGAGGTGCTGGCGAAGATCGACGGCCAGACCAACCCGCAGCTCGCGGGCCAGATCCAGCTTGCGATCTTCCCCAACGAGGGCGCGCTGGAGGCGATCGGCGACAACCTCTTCCTCGCCACCCCCGGCTCGGGCGAGCCGCAGCTGGCGGCGCCGGGCCAGCCCGGATTCGGCCAGGTGCTGCAGGGCTTCATCGAGACCTCCAACGTCAACGTGGTGCAGGAGATCACCGCCCTCATCACCGCCCAGCGCGCCTATGAGATGAACTCCAAGGTCATCACCGCGAGCGACGAGATGCTCTCGACGCTCACGCGGCTGCGCTGAGGGCGGGACAGCGCGATGCGCCTCCGCTTCGCCCTCGCCCTGTGCCTCGCCGCCGCGCTCCCGCTCGCGCCGGCGGGGGTGGCGGCCCCTGCTTCGGACATCGTCCTGCTCCGTCCCTTCGTCGTGGTGGACGATCCGGTCATCCGGCTTGGCGACCTGTTCGAGGGCCTCGGCGAGCAGGCGGCGGCGGCACCCCTCGGCCCCGCCCCGGCGCCAGGGCGGCGCAGCGTGGTCGAGACGCCGCAACTGCTGGCCATCGCGCGCCGCCACGGCCTCGCCTGGCGCCCGCTCGCCAGCGACGAGCGCGCCGTGGTCGAGCGCCCGGGGCGGCCGGTGCCGCGCGAGGACATCCTCGACGTGATCCGCCAGGATCTGGTCCGCCAGGGCATGGAGGAGACGGCCGAGCTCGACATCCCGGGCTTCAACCCGCCCATGGTTCCGCCCGAGGCCTTCGTCCGGCTCGCCGTCGAGGCCTCCTCCTACGATGCCGCGACCGCGCGCTTCGCCGTCACCCTCGCCATCGCGGCGGAGGGGATGCCGGTGCTGCGCCAGCGCCTTGCCGGGCGCGCCGTGCCGACCGTGCCGGTCGTGGTGGCGACCCGCCGCCTCGGCCTCGGCGAGGTGGTCGGGCCTGGCGATGCGCGGCTCGTGCGGCTGCGCGCCGAGCGGGTGAGGCCCGGCGCGGCGCAGAGCCTCGACCAGGTCATCGGCCAGCAATTGCGCCGCCCGATCGCGCCGGAGGTGATCTTCAGCGCTGCCGACCTTGGCACCCCCCTGGTGGTGCGGAAGAACGCGCTGGTGCTGATGCTGCACGAGGCGCCGGGCCTCACGCTCACCGCCCGGGGGCGCGCGCTGGAAAACGCGGCGCGCGGCACCGTGGTGGCGGTGATGAACCTCGCGAGCGGCGCCGTCGTGCAGGCCGAGGCGATCGGGCCGGACCGCGTGCGCGTGCTGCCCGGCGCGGCACCGATGGTGGCGGCGCGCTGAGGTGGGGTCGAGGATGGGACGGCTCCCCCTTCGCCTCCGCCGGGCCGCGCTGCTGGCGGCGGTGGGCGCCGCCCCCCCCCCCCGCGCGGGGGCGGCGGCGCCGCGCGGCGGCGGCGGCCCCGCGCC
>JADGHI010000055.1 GCA_019689515.1 Acetobacteraceae bacterium
GGGGTGAAGCTCGGCTTCCAGTCCCACTACCCGCAGCTCGAGACCAAGCTCACCCTGCGCGGCACCGATCTCAGCGAGTTGGAGGCACGGCTTGCACCGGTTGCGGAGGAGGTGCGCCGGCGCCTCGGCAATTTCATCATCGCGGAGGACGATGCTACGCTCGAAGGCGTGGTGCTCGATGCGCTGCAGCGAGGCGGCGGCACGCTGGCGACGGCGGAGATGCTCACCGCCGGCGCCATCGCGGAGCGGCTCGCCTCACTGCCCGCCGCCGAGCACGTGTTCGTGCGCAGCGTCGTCTCGCCCAACATTGCGCGGCTGCGCACGGCCCTCGGTCTCGATCTCGGCGCCGCGGGGGAGGTCTCGCCCGCCGCGGCGCAGGCGGCCGCCGCGGCGCTGCGGGCGGCGAGCGGCGCGAGCCACGCCCTCGCCGTGCTCACCGCGCTCGATCCGGGCGAGGATCGCCGGGAGCTCGGCGGCCTGGTCTGCATCGGCATCGCCTGCGAAGGGGGTGGGCTGGTGACGCGCCAGGCGCGGCTGATGGGTGGTCGCGAATGGATCCGCCTCGGCGCCGCCGAGCTCGGCCTCGACTGCCTGCGCCGCCTGCTGTTCGGGCTGCCGATCGACGAGCCGATCGACTTCGAGCGACGCTGAGGCGAACCGGCCGGCAGCTACACGCCGCCCGCGTCCATCGCCAGCAGCGAGGCGTTGCCGCCGGCCGCCGCGGTGTTGACGCTCACCGTCAGCTCCGTCGCGAAGCGGATCAGCGTCACCGGCCCGCCCGCCTTCGGTCCGGTGCCGGACAGCCCGTGGCCGCCGAAGGGCTGCACGCCGACCACGGCGCCGATCTGGTTGCGGTTCACGTAGGTGTTGCCGACGCGCAGCCGCTCCGCGATGTGGCGCTGGACGGCCTCGATGCGGCTGTGCACGCCGAGGGTCAGGCCGAAGCCGTTGGCGGCGATGTCGTCCAGCAGCGCATCGAGCGCGCCGCCGGGCCAGCGCACGACGTGCAGCACCGGGCCGAACACCTCCCGCGTCAGCGCGCGCACGGAGGGCAGCGCATAGGCCCGCGGAGCGAAGAAGGTGCCGCGCTCGAGGCCCGCCGGGACCGGCACCTGGAACAGCGGCGCGGCGCGGAGACTCCGGCACCACTCCTCAAGCCCCTCCCGCGCCTCCTCGTCGATCACCGGGCCGATGTCGGTGGCGGGGTCGAGGGGATCGCCGATCCGCAGCTCCGCCGCCGCCCCGGCCAGCATCTCCAGCATGCGGTCGGCGATCTCCTCCTGCAGGCAGAGCACGCGCAGCGCCGAGCAGCGCTGCCCCGCCGAGCCAAAGGCCGAGGTGAGCGCGTCCTGCACCACCTGCTCGGGCAGCGCGCTGCTGTCCACGACCATCGCGTTGATCCCGCCGGTCTCGGCGATCAGCGGTACGAGCGGCCCCGGCCGCGCCGCGAGCGCCCGCGCGATCGCCTGCGCCGTGTCCGTGCCGCCGGTGAAGGCCACGCCCGCCACGCGCGGATCGGCGACGAGCGGCGCGCCGACCGAGGGCCCGTCGCCCGGCAGCAGGTGCAGCACCTCCCGCGGCACGCCCGCCTCATGCAGCAGGCGCACGGCGAGCGCGGCAACGAGCGGCGTCTGCTCCGCAGGCTTGGCGGCCACGGCGTTGCCGGCGGCGAGCGCCGCGGCGACCTGGCCGGTGAAGATCGCCAGCGGGAAGTTCCAGGGGCTGATGCAGGCGAAGACGCCGCGGCCGCCAAGCGCCCAGGTGTTGCGCTCGCCGGTCGGGCCGGGCAGCTCGCGCGGTCCGGCGAACCACTCGCGCGCGCGGGCCGCGTACCAGCGGCAGAAATCCGCCGCCTCACGCACCTCGGCATTGCCGTCCGCCAGGGTCTTGCCGCCCTCGCGAGCGAGGAGGGCAAGGAATTCGAAGCGGTGCGCCTCGATCAGGTCCGCCGCGCGCTCCAGGACGGCCGCGCGCGCCGCCCCACCGCGCGCGTCCCAGCCGCGCCAGGCGGCGGAGGCGGCGCCGAGCGCGGCATCAATGTCGGCCGGCCCGGCCTCCTGTACCGTGCCGACGAGGATGCTGCGATCCGCGGGGCTGCGGACCTCGCGCCGCGGGCCCTGGCGCTGTGACGCCGTATCGCTCCAGCCCCGCGCCGCCGCTTCGCGCACGGCCGCGATCGCCGGCCTCCGCACCGCCGGATCGGCGAGGTCGAGGCCCGAGGAATTGCGCCGGTCCGGATACAGCGCCGCCGGCAAGGGGATACGCGGATGGCGCGGCGGCCCCGCGCGGGCGGCATCCACCGGGTCGGCGATGATCGCCTCCTCCGGCACCGCGGGGTCCACCAGGCGGTGGACGAAGGAGGTATTGGCCCCGTTCTCCAGCAGCCGGCGCACCAGATAGGCGAGCAGATCCTCGTGCGAGCCGACCGGCGCATAGACCCGCACCGGCGCCTCGCCGCGTCCCGCCACGCGCTCGTACAGCGCCTCGCCCATGCCGTGCAGGCGCTGCATCTCGAAACCGCCGCCGTCGCCCGCGAGTTCCAGCACATAGGCAAGGCTGTGCGCGTTGTGCGTCGCGAAGGCCGGGCGCACCACGCCGCGCAATTCCAACAGGCGGCGGGCGCAGGCCAGCCAGGAGACATCGGTCGCCGCCTTGCGCGTGAACACGGGGTAGTCCGCCAGGCCCTGCACCTGGGTCTGCTTGATCTCGGTATCCCAGTAGGCGCCCTCCCCCCGCCGCGCTGGGATCGCGTGCCCGGTGCGGCGCGCCAGCGCCGCGGTCCACTCCACCACCGCCGGCGCCCGCTTCTGGTATGCCTGGATGGCGAGGCCGAGCCCCTCCCAGCCCGCAAGCGCGGGGTCCGCGCGCACGGCGGCGAAGATGTCGAGCGAGATCTCCAGCCGCTCCGCCTCCTCGGCGTCCACGGTCAGCCCGATGTCCTGCGCCTTCGCCTCCCGCGCCAGCGCGGTGAGCGCGCCGATCAGCGCGGGTACGCAGCGGTCGGCCTGCAGCGCCTCGTAGCGCGGGTGCAGCGCCGAGAGCTTCACCGAGACGCCGTGCCCCTCCACCGGCCCGCGCCCGGTCGAGGCCCGGCCGACCGCGCCGATCGCCCCGCGATAGGCGTCGAAGTAGCGCGCGGCATCGGCGGCGGTGCGCGCCGCCTCGCCGAGCATGTCGAAGGAGTAGCGCCAGCGGCGGCCCTCCCCGCTGCCTGCGCGCTCGAGCGCCTCCTCGATCGTGCGGCCCATGACGAACTGGCGGGCCAGCACGCGCATGCCCTGGCGCAGCGCGGCGCGGATCACGGGCTCGCCCAGCCGCCGGACGACGCGCCCGATGGCGGCGGGGACGGCGCGGCCCTCGTCCAGGCCGAGCACGCGCCCGCTGAGCATGAAGGCGAAGGCCGAGGCGTTCACCGCCAGGCTGTCCGCGTGGCCGAGATGCGCCTGCCAGTCCGCCCCGCCGAGCGTGGCCCCGATCAGCGCGTCCTGGGTCGCGGCGTCCGGGATGCGCAGCAGCGCCTCGGCGAGGCAGAGCAGCGCCACCCCCTCCCGCGTGTCGAGGCCGAATTCGGAGAGGAAGGCCGAGACATCCGCCCCCGGGCGGTGCGCCGCGCGCGCGTGCCGCACCAGCGCGAGCGCCCGCTCATGCACGCGCCGGCCGGTTTCGGGCGGCAGGGTGGCGGCGCACAGGAGGGGCGCCAGCGCCTCGGCCTCGTCCAGCCGGTGCAACCGGCGCATCGCGGTGCGGTCCTCCGCGAGCCCTGGGGACGCGATGGTGGACTCGGGCATGGCAGGTGGCCTCCGCAATGCGTGCCTCCCGCAGCGGAGACGCCGGCCGGCCGCGGGGAGGACGAACGAGGAGGAGAACAGATGGTTTCGGCGTGCGCGCCATGCACCCCGCTTGAAGCACGACGGAGGAAGGACGGGCGGCACGGCGCTTGCGCTATGTCCCGGCGCGCAGGGGTCGCTGGCCGGGCGGGCAGGATCAGCGCGGCAACCGCGGCGACCAGCGCCTCCGGCTCGAAGGGATTGCAGAGTAACGGCGCGCCCGCTGCCGCTGGGCCTGCGGTCGCCTCCTGCACTTCGCCATAGCCCCTGGCGATCAGGAAAGGCGCGCCGAGATGCCGCGGGGCCTCCGCGACCGCGCTGCGCCCGCGCCGGCGAGGGACAGGTCGAGCACGGCGGCGTCAGGCGCCGTGGCATCGCCGCTCGCGAGGACCCGCGGCGCATCCTCATACCGTGAAGGCGCAGGCCACTTCCGCGCCGGCCGCGCGCAGGGTGTCCTCCACCATCAAAGCCACCAAGGCTTCATCCTCAACGACGGGGACGTGAACACCCACCGGCACGGTGATGTCCCTCCTCCCCGCGGGGACGGCATGGGCTTCGGAAATCGAGTCCTATCCCCGTTGCGGCGCCCAGAGGCGCGACACCTATGCGCATCTCTGGCCGCCTGCCCAACTACGCGTCGCATTGGGGTGGGTAGGCACGGGCGCTTCGGGTTGGCCCATAGCCTCGGGTCAAAGTCCGCCCGCCGCCGGGGGCCATCCTGCGTGCAGCGCGGCGGCACCTTCCTGCCGCCCTGCCGGCTCGCCACCCCTGCCTTGCCGGCGCGCGGTGTGGGCTGCCGAACGGCGAGTTCAGGAAGGCGCTGAAGCTCTGCCTCAAGCGGAGCCACACGGGCGGCATCCAACAGTCGGACCTGGTCGGTGCTGGTCGCGATCACTCGGCCTTCGGGTGCGATAGCGTGCGCCGGAAGGCCCTGGAGCGCGACGGAGAGAGACATTCGACGCCCAGATGCACCGGCCCTGGTCGTTGCTGCCAACAGATGTCGGCCCTGGAAGCAGCGGATCGGTCGGAACAGCGGGCGGGACCTCGTCGATGGCTCCCGGGTCCATAGCTCCTGGGGCGGACCTTGGCCGGCTCCCGTCTTGCTGCGAGCACGGAGCGTTTCCCCTGCGATCCAGCCGGATGGGCGGACGCCCACCACCTCATTTGGCTTCACACGCAAAGATGACCGCCGGCACGCTGTTCCAGGTTCGTCCGTTCCCACCAGTTCCGCAACGGAAGGGCAGAGCGGGCCACCAACGGCGCAGCAGCGGCCTGCCGCCCTTGGCCCCTCGGCCGCGTGCATGGCGCACAGGCGCGGCGGCAAGGAGGCCCGGGCGACGTCGCCCCCCTCAGGGCCTCCCGTTCGATCGAGCAGGATGTTTGCCGCCATTGCGCAATGGTTTTGCCTTGCCTGCCGACCGGACCGGGCCAACATTCAGGTCGATATGGATGCATCTGCGATGACTCCGACGGAACGGACGGATCTGCTGGATCTGATGACCACGCTGCGCGCGCGGCGCGAACCCTATGCCCTGGCCACCGTGGTCGAGACCCAGGGCTCGACATCGGCCAGGCCGGGCGCGAAGGCGCTGATCGCGCGGGACGGCACCCTGCTCACCGGCTGGGTCGGTGGCGGCTGCGCCGAGTCCGCGGTGCGCGAGACCGCGCTCGACTGCCTCCGCTCCGGCGAGCCGAAGGTCATCGAGCTCGACCTCGACGACGAGGTGCTCGGCACCGGGATGCCCTGTGGAGGCAGCATGCGCGTCTTCGTCGAGCCGGTGCTGCCCCGCCCGGCCCTCTGGATCCTCGGCCATGGGCGGGTGGCAGAGTGCCTGTCCCGTTTCGGCTCGACGCTCGGCTTCCGGGTCGTCGTCAACGACACCCCGGCGCCGGACCCCGCGCGCTACCCGGACGCCGAGGAGATCATCGGCGACGACTACGACTACGAGCGCCTCACCCCCGAGGCCGACGACGCCGTGGTGATCGCGACGCAGCACAAGGGCGACCACATCTCGGCGGTGCGCGCGCTGCGCTCGCCGGCACGCTACATCGCGATCATCGCGAGCCGGAAGCGCTCGGGCCTGGTGCTGGACTACCTGCGCGAGCAAGGCTTCGGCGAAGAGGAGATCGCCCGGATCCGCGCGCCGGCCGGCCTGGATCTCGGCGCGCGGACGCCCGAGGAGATCGCCCTCTCGGTGGTGAGCGAGATCGTGATGCTGCGCCGGGGCGGCAGCGGCGGGCCCATGCGCGGCACGGCGGACGTGCGCCGCGGTGCAAAGGCGGGCGACACCGCCCTCGCACGGGTGCCGGCGGAGGCGTAGACATGAGCGCGGCGGAGCACGGGACGCGCCCCACGGTGGCGCCGCCCGAGGAGGACCCCAACGCCACTGTGGTCTGCAGCTCGCCGCCCTGCTTCCTGCACGAGCTCGACCCCTCCTATCTCGGTTATCTCGGCCGCGACGAACTCCGCACGCTGCTCGCGGAGCTGATGGCCGCGGCGGCAGCGGGCGCCATGCCGGGCGGAGCGGGCCTGCACGCCCGGTTGCGGAGCCATGCCGAGCGTCTCGGCGTTTGCCTGGACCGCTCCGGGCCGGACATGCCTGCGGCGGAGCGCGAGCCACCGCTGCGCGGCGACCGCCTCGCGCGCCGCATCCGCGAGGCGCTGCCGCGCCTGCAGGACGAAGCGCTGCGGCACGAACTCGAAGCGCTCCTAGCGACGCCGGAGGCTGGCAGCCCGGAACCGCCACGCGCTTCCCGCGCAGCGCGGGGCTGAGGGGTGCAAGGCTGGGACGAGGTCCGCGCCTGGCGCAAGGCGGAGCGCGAAGCCCTGATCGCGCGCCGCCTCGCGGTGCCGCGCAAGGAGCGGACCGCCCGCGACGCTACCATCACGGCGCGATTGAGGGACCTGCTGAACAGCCGGTTCGCAGCCGCCGGCGGCGCACACCCCGTCACACTCGGCTTCTACTGGCCCTTCAAGGGTGAATACGACCCGCGGCCCCTGGCCCGTGCGCTGCATGGTCAGGGCGTCCGCCTCGCCCTGCCCGTCGTGGCCGAGCGGGCACGGCCCCTGATCTTCCGCGAGTGGTGGCCCGGCGCCCGGATGACGCTTGGCGTCTGGGACATCCCGGTGCCGGCCGAGGGCGAGCCCCTGCACCCCGCGATCCTGTTGGTTCCGCTGGTCGGCTTCGACGAGCAGGGCTACCGGCTCGGCTATGGCGGCGGCTACTACGACCGGACCCTGGCAGCCGCGGCCGCGGCGGATCGCCGCCCCTTCGCGATCGGCGTCGGCTTCGAGCTGTCGCGCATCGCGACCATCCATCCGCAGCCGCACGATGTGCCCATGGACGTGATCGTGACCGAGCGGCGGGTCATCCCCCGGACCGCATCGGCCGCGGGTCCAGGGCGGGAGGAGGGGAGCAGCCGATGAGCAGCGACGGGGCGGCCATGTCCGCGGCCGAACTCGAACGCCTCGGCCGTGTCCTGCTGGAGTCGCGGGCGGATGCCATCGTCTTCGCCGACCGAGAGGGCACGATCCGCTTCTGGAACCCAGGCGCCGAGCGACTGTTCGGCTTCACCGCCGCGGAGGCGCTGGGCCGCTCGCTCGACATCATCATCCCCGAACCGCAGCGGGCGCGGCACTGGGACGGCTACCGCCGCGTCATGGAGACCGGTGAGAGCCGCTACGGCGAGGGCGACCTTCTTGCCGTGCCGGGGCTGCGCAAGGACGGCAGCCGCATCTCGCTGGAATTCACCATCGTGCCGCTGCGCGGCCCCGACGGGCGGCTGGAGGGCATGGCCGCGGTGCTCCGCGACGTCACCCGCCGCTTCGAGGAATTGCGCGCGCTCCGCCGCGAGCTTGCGGAGCTCCGCAGCGGGACGGCGCGGGCGGGCGCGACGACCGGCGCCGCCGCCTCGCCGCAGGGGCGGAACTGACCGCCGGCCGGCCCGGGTTGAGCGCGCAAACGCCGGCGGAACAGGAGTAGCGAGGACGCGCCTCGACCTCGCGGGCCTGCCGTGGCACCCCTCCGGCCCGATGCGACCCACCCTGCACCCGCGGTTGCTGAACGGGCGCGGCGGCGACCCGGGCGTCTATGTCGAGGCCCTGCATCTCGCCGACGCCGTCCTGTTCGATTGCGGCGACCTCTCCACCCTCACGCCGCGCCATCTGCTGCGGGTGGGCCTGCTGGCGATTTCCCACGCCCATATGGACCATTGGGCGGATTTCGACCGGCTCCTGCGCGTCCTGATCGGGCGGGAGCGGCACCTGCCCGTGGTGGGGCCGGAGGGCTTCGCGCAGCGGCTGTTCCATCGCCTCCAGGCCTATACCTGGAACCTCGCCGACCTCATCCGCGCCGACCTGGACTTCGAGGTGATCGAGGTGACCGGCGCGGCCGCCCAGGGTGGCGCCTGGCCGCGCACGCGGCTGCGGCTGCACGGGGGGTTCCGGCCGGAGCCCCTGCCGCCGCTCCCGGTCACGCCGGACGGCACCGTCTTGCATCGCGGCCGGCTGCGGCTGCGCGCCGCGGTGCTGGATCACGGCACACCCTGCCTCGGCTTCGCGCTGGAGGAGGCGAATCACCTGAACGTCTGGCGCAACCGGCTGGAGGAGCGCGGCCTGCCGGTCGGCCCCTGGCTCGCCGGCCTGAAGGCGGCGGTGGCCGAGGGACTCCCGGACGACCATCCGATCCCGGTCTTCGCCCGCCCCTCGGAGGCCACCGGTGCGCCGTTGCAGCCCCTCGGCGCGCTGCGCGACCTGGTCAGCGTCACGCCGGGGCAGCGCATCGCCTACCTGACCGACTTCGCGGACACGCCGGCGAACCGCGCCGCCGCCGTCTCGCTGGCGCGCGGGGCCGACATCCTGTTCATCGAGGCGCCCTTCGCCGCCGCGGATGCCGCCCTCGCGGCCGAGCGCCACCACCTGACGACCCGCGCCGCGGGCGAGATCGCGCGGGAGGCCGGCGTGCGACGCGTCGAGCCCTTCCATTTCTCGCCCCGCTATCCCGGCGAGGAGGCTAGGCTGCTCGCCGAGGTGGAAGCCGCGGCCGGGGTGGCGTCCCGCAGCGTCTAGGCCGCCATCGAACCGGGTAGAGACACCCAAGGCGCAATACGCTGCCGCAGAATGGCCTGTTCCCGCGTCGGGCCGACCACGGTCAGGCCGCCAATCAGCCGTCGGTGCGGAGACGTCCGGACAGCACCGTGCCGTCGGTGGCAGCCTCGCGCCGCTCCCGTTCACGCCGGTGCGTACGCACCAACCGCTCCGCGGGGCCGTAGAGTCCGAGGTTACGCAGACCCCATTTCAGCGCGGCCCGAAGCGGAGCGGGCACCGCGGACGGCGTGGGCACCAACCCCGCCCTCTGCGCCTTCGCCAAGGCCGTTGCCTCGTCGTAGCTCGTGCGGTGCACCGTGACGACGCGGCGCTCGGTGTCCAGCACAAGGTGGCTTGCGCGGCGATCGGCCGAACGCGGCTGGCCGACCGAGCCGGGGTTGATCAGGTAATACGCGTCCTCGCGGAGCACGACCTGATCCTCGGCGGTCCGCGCGCGCAGCACGCCGTCGCGCAGCTCGAAGATCCCGAGGTGGTGCGTGTGCCCGAAGGCGCAGATGCGCGCCCCCGAAGGGTGCGCAAGGAGCGCGTCAAGGCATGCCCGCCGGCGGTCGTCGTTGTCGAGCCGGGTCATGTCGCAGCCTTGGCCATCGGGCAGCAGCGCGCCGTGCACGGCGACGAGCCGATCCTCGATGCTCGCCTGCAGCGGCAGCCCGGCGAGGAAATCGAGGTCGGCACCGCGCAGCCGGCGGCGCGTCCAGGCCACCCCCCGGGCCGCGACCGTGCTGAAGCCCTCCGTCGTGATCCGTCCGGCCACCGCCCGGTCGTGGTTGCCGGCGATGCAAATGGCGCCGGACTCGCGCAGCAGCGCGATGCAGGCCGCGGGATCCGCGTTGTATCCAACGAGGTCGCCGAGGCAGAGGATGCGATCCACGCCTTGCACCGAGATCCGCCGCAGGGTCGCGCGCAGCGCCTCCAGGTTCGCATGGACATCGGAGAGGATCGCGATGCGCATGGCGCTCAGGCCTTCGCCGTCGGCGCACGCGGCCGGGCCGCCTGGCGCGGGAAATGCCGCCGGAGCCGGCGCGAAAGCCTGCCCCGCAAATAGGGCCAGGCCACGCCGCGCAGGTAGGGCATCGGATCGTCCCAGCTCATGTTCAACTTCGCCTCGCAGCGGAGCGCCCAGGACAGCCACGACAGCCATGACAGGCCGGAGGCCTCCGCCGCGCGCCAGTCCTGATCGAGCCGGCACCAGGACGTCCCCGCCCGGGCACGGGCGGCCATGACCGGCCGAGGCCGCCCGGTCAGGTCGGCATGGACGAGCGCGGGCAGATTCACGCCCGCCACCGCCCCGAGGTGGTGCCAGAGATTGAAGCGCGGATTGACCTCCAGCAGGTGGAGCGTGCCGTCCGGGGCGCGCTTGAAGTCGAACTTTGCGACGCCCGTCAGACCCAGCCGCCGGACCAGGTCACGGCCGAGCGCGGCCACATCCGCGGCGTCCGAGATCTCCAGCGCCGTGCTGTATCCGAGCGACAGCGGGAAGGTGCGGATCTTCCGCCCCGTGAACTCGCCGGCGATGCCGCCCTGCTCGTCCACATAGACGTGGTAGCTCTCGATCCGCGTCTCGGGACCGGGGACCATCTCCTGGACCAGCAGATCCGTCGCCGCCGTGGCGAGGCGTGGCCACAGCGCCCGCAGTTCCGCCGGGCTGTCGGCCTGCAACGCCTTGCCGACATTGCCGGCCGCGCCCCACTGCTCGTCCCGCAGCAGCGGCTTGACGATCACCGGAAAGCGCAGGCCGGGATCGGGAGGCGTCGGGTCCGCCGCGAGCCGGACACGGCGCGTCGCCGGCACCGGCAAGCCAAGGCGCTCCGCCAGGGCCTGGAAGCGCCCCTTGTCCACCAGGTCCTCGACCAGCCTCGCCTCCGGAATCACGAAGCGGAAGGCCTTCGCCAGACGGTCCCGATGCCGGGAGACGAGCAGAAGCTGCCAGTCCTCCTGATAGAACAGCACCGGTGGTTCGGGCTGTGCCGTTCCGAGACGGATCAGCGCGTCCACGAGGCCCTCCTCGCCGCCGGATCCGTCCCAATGGAGGGCTTCCCGGGTGAAGCGCGACCAGATGGCCGGGTTGCCGGGCACCGCCACAACGAGGGAACGGATGCCGGCGAGGCCGAGCGGCCGCACAAGCTCCATGTCGCCCAGGACGCAGGCAAACGGTGTCGCGCTGCGCCTGGTTCTCATGTCGAGTGGCCGCGGCGTTGGGTCGCCATCCTCAGGTCGCTCTGATTCATTGCCTCGGAACCGGCGTCCGCATGTCGTGACTCGATGGTATCGTTCAACGAGCAATCCGGCCGCGGGATCGGATCAAGATTGCGGTACCAACGGCTTGCCCGGGGCGCCCATTCGGTTTCGCAACCCCCGCGCGGCGTCATCGGTGGCTCCACTCCCACTCGATTCGGTGGAACAGCGTGGCGGGCCACTGCCTGGCAGGCCCGATCGGCAGCCTGCGGGCCACCGCTTCGGTCAGATGGCGCAGCCGGCGGCACAGGAGCAGGAGGGAGGCCGAGCCGACATGCCCGGCCGCGACCGGCACCGCGCCATTGGCGAAGCGGTGCTTGTAACCCTCCTCGCCCGGCCCGAGCTCGATCGCCTCAATGCCCGCCGCAGACGCGGCACGGATCAGTTCGAGCAGCAGGATCCGACCCGGCGCGAACTTCGCATAGGCTTCGTCATAGGCGGGGAACCAGTAGTGCAGGACGGTCGGCGAGCGCATGCCCATATGCGCCGCGACGATCCTGTCCCCCGCCCGGAGCGTCGAGAGCACGCCCGCGAAGCCCTCGGTCTGCGTGGCCTGCAGGCGCTCCAGCAGCGCCACCGTCCAGGGATGGGCGAAGACGTCCAGCGCGCCGGTCGCCCGGTACTGCCGTCTCTTCCACTCGATCAGGCGGTGAAGCGTCTGCGGGTCCGGATCATGCATCGCGAAGCGAAGCGGCCCGATCCGCTGCCCGAGGCGCCGGGCATCGGACAGCGTCTTGGCGACGATGTCATATCCGGAGCGCCGACGTTCGTGCACATAGGCGTCGAAGCCCCCTTCCGCCAGTTCGATCAGGTAGGAGGCGGCGACCTTCCGGTGGAAGGGCGCGAAGGGGTGCTGCCCGGCCCGCATGGCGGTGAAGTCGAAGACCGAGAGCCCGGCGGCGCGGACCAGCGCACGCGCATCCCACTCCCACCCCGGCGCGGCGATCACCGCCTGGCAGTCGGAGAGGCCGCCGGCGATGGGCATGCCCACGCGGCCGCGTCGCTGGAACGGGAAGAAGGCGCAGACCGCGCCCGCCTCCTCGACGACCGCAACCCTCGCATCGCTTCGCACGGCAGCGACGAATTGCGCGAACTCCGGCCGAAGATAGGGGCTCGCGAGCGACGGATCGCAGGCCAGGTAGCGCCGCCACAGGGCGAGATCCCCCTCCGCCAGCTCCTGCGGCGCCACCACGCTCACCCGCATGCGCAGGCTCCAGAGCTCAAAGCCGCCCGCACGCGGGCCGGGTCGTGACAGGGTTGCGGTGGTTGCCCGGACCGGCGGAGCGTTCGCGTGGAGACATGGCGTGCAAAAGGCATGTGCGTCGGCAATCGCCTCCTGCGACTTTCGTGAGCGCCAGCCGCATTCGCGCCGGCGCGATGCTGCGTGGGGGAGGGCCGAAGCGTCGCCGCCGATGTGGCGCGTCGCCCGGCCATTCTTCTCTTCGCAATCTGCAGGTCGGCGAGCGAGTCCCATTCGGGTGATCGGCGAAATCGTGTGCGCACGCGCGCGCATTCGTCGACGCCAGGCGGCACATAACGCACAAGCCGTCTCTCCGTGTGGAGATGGCGCGAGGGAAGTCGCGTTCCACGGTGCGAGCAGCGTGTCCGGCAGGCGGAAGCCCTGGGGGTCGCCGGCGATCAGCGCCGAGGACTGCGAACCATGCGCCGCTTACCCGGGCGACGGGCGGGCGAGCCCCCATTCGGATGATCGATCACGCACACACGCGCGCGCGTTCATCAGCTCCGGGCGAAACCAGGCGCGCGCGCCGTCGCTTCCTGCCCGGAGGGCGGAACAAAGTCGCGTTCCGCGGTTGCAATCACACAAAATCCACCGGCGATGCCGGCGAACTGAGCGTTCAAGAAGCGATATCAGTCCTACCCTGCAAAACCATCGCGAGGGAGCACTCCGGCGTGTTCTTCGGCCCGTTGGTCCGTGCCCTGCCCCAGCTCGGACGGCCCCGCCACTGGCGCGCGGCTCGGGCGGGCAGGATCCTGAACGAAATGGCGAGCCTGCCCTTCGCGGGTCTCGATGGAATCATCGGGAACGGCACGGCGCTCGTGCTCGCGCCGCACCCCGATGACGAGAGTCTCGGATGCGGCGGGCTGATCGCCGAGGCATGCGCCCTCGGCCGCCCGCCCGTGGTCGCGGTGCTGACCGACGGCACCCTGTCCCATCCC
>JADGHI010000056.1 GCA_019689515.1 Acetobacteraceae bacterium
CACCCGCACCGCCGCCTCCACCCCGTGCGCGCCCGGCGCCCAGGACGCCAGCACCTGAGTCGCCGCCGGTGGTGCGTCGCCGGACGGTCACATCGCCGCAGCCGTCGCCGCAGTCCACCACGCCCGGCCCCGCAGCGCCGGCCGCTTCGTTCTCCGCCTCCCAAGCGCGTCCCGCCGGTCCGCCTCCGTCCTACCTGCAAGCCCTGGCGGCGGCGCTGGAGCGGGAGAAGCGGTACCCTGCATCGGCGCGTGCGCGACGGGCCTCGGGGGTCGCGATGCTGCGCTTCACGGTGCTTCGGGACGGCCGGCTCGCGCGCTGGCGTATCGAGCGCGGCACCGGAGACGCCGAACTCGACGCCGCGGTGGCGGAGATGGTCCAGCGCGCGCGCCTGCCCGCCATGCCGGCCGAAATGCCCGGGGACAGCCTGGAAATCGTGGTGCCGGTCCGATTCACGCTGCGATGAGCATCGTGCGGCGAAGGCTCACCGCGCCGCTGTTCCGTCGCGGCAGCCAACCGGGGAATCGACAGTCGCGCTAACCGAACTCGAACTCCTGGTAGCCCCCCGCGGCCACCGCCTCGATCTTGCGGCGGTAGGCGACGGCGCCCCCGTAGTAGCCGAGGGTACGGCGCACATCGCGGCCCTCGACGTTGCGGTTCACGCCGGTCTGCCAGGAGTTGACCTGGCTGAACAGCAGGCGCGACGCGGCCTCCTCCACATGGGCGACCCAGTCCGCCACCGCCCCGGGCCGCGGCGCCACGCGCCTCAGCCCGTGCGCCCGCATGTGGCGGATCAGGCCGGTCAACCAGTCCACGATCTCCTCGATGTTGCGCGGGATGTTCCCGCGCGCGGTGTGCGGCCCGAGGACCATGAGCAGGTTGGGGAATCCCTCGGCCTGCATGCCGAGGAAGGTACGCGGCATCCCGGCCCAGTCGTCCTTCAGCCGCCGCCCGCCCGGCCCGCGGATGTCGATGCGGTCGTAGGGGCCGGTGACGCCATCGAAGCCGGTCGCGTAGATCAGCAGGTCGAACTCGTACTCGGCGTCGCTGGTCCGGATGCCCTTCAGGGTGATTCGCTCGATCGGCGTCTCGTTGATGTCCACCAGCCGGACGTTGTCCTGGTTGTAGACCTCGTAGTAGCCGCTCTCCAGCGGCAGGCGGCGCGTGCCGAAGCCGTGGTTCTTCGGGATCAGCTTCTCGGCGGTCTTCGGGTCCTTCACCCGCTCGCGGATCTTGCGGGCCATGAACTCGCTGGCGAGGGCGTTGGCGCGCGGATCGGTCAGGACGTCGCGGAAATTGCCGACCCAGATGCCGAAGCCGGGCTCGGCGTACAGCTTCTCCCAGAAGGCTTCCCGCTCCTCCGGCGACACCTCGAGTGCGCTACGCGGGTCGGCCTGGTGGATGAAGCAGGTGTCGGTCTGGCGGCAGCGCTCGAAGATCTCGCGGTATCTGGCCTTGATCCGCTGCATCTCCTCCGGCGTGATCGGGCGGTTGTGCAGGGGCGCGGTCCAGTTCGGCGTGCGCTGGAACACCGTCAGATGCCCGACCTCCTTGGCGATGGTCTGGATGATCTGGATGCCGGTGGCGCCGGTGCCGATGATGCCGACGCGCTTGCCGGCCAGGCTCACCGGCTCGCGCGGCCAGCGGGCGGTGTGGAAGGCGGGCCCCTGGAAGCTGTCGCGGCCCGGGATGTTCGGCAGCGTGTAGGCCGAGAGCGGGCCGAGCGCCGTGATCAGGAACCGCGCCCGTGCCTGTTCGCCGTTCTCCAAGGTGACGGTCCACAGATCGGTGGCGTCGTCGAAATGCGCGGCGACGACGCGGCTGTGGAACTGGATGTCGCGGCGGAGGTCGAACTTGTCGGCGACGTAGTTGAGGTAGCGCAGCGTGTCCGGCTGGGCCGCGAAGTGCTCCGGCCAGTTCCATTCCTGCAGAAGCTCCTCCGAGAAGGAGTATCCGTAGGACCAGCTCTCGGAGTCGAAGCGGGCGCCCGGGTAGCGGTTCCAGTACCAGGTGCCGCCAACGTCGGAGCCGGCCTCGAACACCCGCACCCGCATCCCGAGTTCCCGCAGGCGGTAGAGCTGGTACATTCCGGCGATCCCGGCGCCGATGATGATCGCCTCCCAGTCGGTTGCCTGGTGCGTCTCGGCGCGTGCCGCGGGCGCCTGCAGGGCAGCCATGCGTTGTTCCCCCCCTAAGCTTCGAACGTCTTTGGTGGGGCCGCCGGCCTGACCGCCCCTGCGGCATTCCAGAACCTTCCGGGCGCCGCCGCAACCGGCCGGGCCTTCCGGAGCGGGCCTTTCCTGTGGGAATGCGCTCAGGCGTGTGCCGACCCGACGGCATCTTCGGCGCTGTCCGTCGAGGATGCCGCCCGCGGAAAGCCGATCGGCCCGCACGACGGTCGCCCGGAGCGGACTCCGCGCAGGAGCGATGCGAACGTGGTGGGACGCGGCGATCGCTGTCTCTGGCCTGCGGCCCGCCGCCTCATGCGCTTGGCGGCGGGCGCACGGCTTGCTCTGATCCCAGGTGGAGGCATCTGGAGGCCCGCATGGCAAAGACACGGATCGCCGATGCCGCGCAGGATTGAAATGGCACACCCACGGACGCTTTCCCGGCGGCGCAACGAGTGCGCGGAATGACCTGGCCGCTGCTGATTGTCGTCTGGCTTTGCTGGGGCCTCAGCTACCCCTTCATGGCCTGGACGCTGGAGGCGGTGGACCTGATCACCGCCCGGCTGCTCGCTAACGCCGGCGCCGGGACCCTTCTGCTGCTGCTCTGCCTGCGCGAGCCTGGCCGGCGCGTCCTGCTGCGCCGCGAGGAGTGGCGGGGCGTGCTCGTGCTCAGCCTGCTGGTCATGGCGGTCTTCCCCTTCGCGCTGATTGCCGGCGTGATGCTGGTCGGGCCGGGGCAGGCCGCCATCCTGAACTACACCATGCCGGTCTGGGCCTCGCTGCTCGCGGTGCCGGTGCTGGGCGAGCGGCTGGATCGCCGCACCCTGGCGGCGCTTGGCCTCGGGCTTGCCGCGGTGCTGCTCGTGCTGGCCGGTACCGTGGGACCGGAGGGCCCGAGCGGCCTCGGCGTGGCGCTGGGCCTGGTGGCAGGCGCCACCTTCGGTGCCGGCACGGTGTTCGCCAAGAAGCTGCGTTTCCGCAGCCCCGTGCTGCTGACCACGGCGTGGCAGCTGCTGCTGGGGACGCCGCCGGCCTTCGCGGTGTGGCTGCTGCTGTACGACCACACCTATTGGCACCCGGACGCGGGGCGCGGGCTATTCGGCCTATTCTATATGGTCGTCTTCGCGAATGCACTCGCCTACGCCGCGTGGTTCCCGGTGGTCGGGCGGCTGAAGGCGAGCGTCGCGAGCCTCTCGCTGCTGGTGGTGCCCTGCATCGGCGTCGCGAGCAGCGCGTTGCTCGTGGAGCGCCGGATCGGACCCTTCGACGTGGCCGCCCTGGCCTGCGTGTTGGGTGCGATCGCACTGGTGGTCCGGCGGCCCGCGGCAGCGCCGGCGGCGACGGAGGAAGGGCCGCGGCAGAGCGGCTGAGACGGCGACAGCAGCGCGGCGCGCTGGCCGCTGTCGGAACGCGGTGGTGGATGGTTGGCTGCGGAAGCGCCCGAAAGTCGGATCGCACCCGCTCAGGCAGATGACGGCCTCTCCGACGTAGCGGGCTGCCGTGTTGCCTCGGCGGCCACTACCTCCGGCTGTTCTGCAGCGAGGCGCTGCTCCGGTCCCGCCGCCCAGCCGTTCATCGGCAGCCAGTGGCGGAGACATCGAGCCCGGCTGGCTCGAACCGTTGCTCGTCAGACCCCGTCGCGGCGGCGCACGAAGGCTGTCTCAACCGCCGCAGGCGGCGGCTTCAGCAGAGCGGGCCGAGCTTCCCGAGCTCCATCGCTTTGATCTGCAAGGCCAGATACTTCGAGTTGATCCGGCATTGCGCCAGGCCGCCGGCGATGAACCAGAGGCCCTGTTGCGGCGTGCGCTTGTACATGTTGTTGAGTTCGCCGTCGGGGCCGATGCCCCAGACCGGTCCGATGCGTTCGAGCATGGCGTCGCCGAGCGTGCGCCGGACGAGTTCCTGCTGCGGATAATAGCCGGTCGCCAGGACGATGAGATCGGCGGGAACCGTCGATCCATCCTTGAGGAGCGCGCCATCGGCGGTGAAGCGCTCGATCCGGTCGTACTGCAGAAGGCCCAGTTCGCCCTTGATGAGGAGGGCCGAGCTGCCGGCGTCGAGGTTGTAGCCGCCGCCGCGCCGGAAATACTTCATCTGGTGGCCGGTTTCGTCCTCGCCGACATCGTGCTTGAAGCCGATCGCCTTGAGGCCCTCGATCATCTCCTTGTCGAGCTCAAGCATGCGCTTGGTGACGGCCTTGTAGGCCTTGATCATCAGGGGAGGCGTCGCCGACGCGACGATCAGATCGCAGTCCTCGAGTGCTCCCCCTTCGTCCCAGATCGCCTCATTGAGCCTGGCGCTCGGGTTGATGGATACGACGGTCGTGGACCCTCTCTGGATGAGCGTCGCGTGCGCGCCGTGGCTGTGCAGGTCGAGCGCAATATCGTTGGCGCTGCTGCCGGTGCCGACGATGAGCGCCCTCTTTCCCTTCCAGGCCGCGCCGCTGTCGAAGCCTTCGGAGTGCATGACCGTCCCCTTGAAGTCTTCGAGGCCCGGCAGCTTCGGGATGTAGGGATAGCTGCTGACGCCGTTCGCGAAGACGAGGTGCCGGGGCCGCACGACACGCTCGCTGCCATCGGAGCGCTTCAGCCGTGCCGTCCAGCGCTTCTCCGTCTCGTTCCATTCGCCGCCGACGAACTCCGTGCCCGTCCAGACATTGATCTCCATGGCGTCGGCGTAGAACTCGAACCAGTTCGCCAGCATGTCCTTGGGGATGTACGTCGGCCAGGTCGGCGGAAATTCCATGTAGGGCAGGTGGTTGATGTGGATCGAGTTGTGCAGCGCCAGCGAATGGTAGCGCCTCCGCCAGCTGTCACCGACGCGCGGCCACTTCTCGACGACGAGGGTATCCACGCCGAGCTGGTTGAGCCGCGCGGCGACCGAGAGGCCCGCCTGGGCGGCACCGATCACGAGAACCGCCGGTTCCCGGTCGGCATAGGCCACGGCCTTGCGACGCATGTCCGCCCAGTTGTCGCCGCCGAAATTGCGCGAGTAGGCGGCGCCGGTTGGCCGGTTGGCGCCGATCTTCTCCTCGTGCCCCCACAGCGCCTCGAGCGTGGTCGAGATGTGCCACGCCTTCATCTCGCCATTGCCTCCGGGTTCCGGTGACAGGCGGATGATGCCGGCGCCACGGCCATCTGTCGTGGAGAACTCGTAGATCGCCTCGATGCTGTCGATGCCGAGGCGCGTCACCCGGCGTGGCGGTTTTCGGCTTCGCGGCAGGTGGAAGCCATGCGCGCCCGTGCGCGCCTGCTCCGCCGCGAGGCGCTCGGCGATGGCGTCGCGGCCTGCGACGGCGGTCCGGTGCCAGGTGAAGGCCAGGATGTCCCGCCAGTGGGAATCCTCATGGAACAACGCACCGATCCGCGCGGCATCGCGGGATTGAAGGGCTGCCTCGAAGGCCCTGAGCCAGTCGAACGCCAAACGCCGGATCTGCTCCGCGAGTTGGAATTCCCGCAGGGCTTGCTCGAAATCGTCCATTGCCGCGTTCCTGGGAGACGTTGCTTCCGAAGTCTGGCTCTTGCCGGCCAGAAGTGTGTCCATGCCAGCATCTTGAAATGAAGTGTGCGATGATCGCAACCTCTGTTGTAGATACGCTCGGTTCACGACCTGGACGTCGAGCTAGGCTGCGACCACGAGCCGCCGCTGCCTCTCCAGTGCGGAGGGCTGCAATTCGCCACCTCCAGCCCGAAGCGGGGCGCGTTCCCTTCAGGCGGAGGACTCTGGCCGGCCAGTGCGTGCCGCATCGCCGGAACCGTGAGCAGCGCCGGCGCCGGGATGAACAGCAGCGAGAGCGTTCGTGCGCTTCCCATACGGGCGGCGCGACCCGGCCGCCTTTCAGATGCTTGCCGCGGCCTGCCGAGCGGACCTCAGGGCCGTGTCCTGTGCATCCAGTCCATCATCGACGCTCACCGGTCCCCAGGCTGCCGGGAGGACGCTCGCGAGATAGTCGATGAAGACCTGGAGCTTCGCCGACCGGTGCCTGCTGTGCAGATAGACGGCGTAAACGCCGGTCTCGAACTCGGCGAAGCTCACCCGGTGCCGCGGCAGGAGGCGGCGCAGCCGACCGGCCCGGATGTCCTCGGCGACTGACCAGTCCGGCATCAGCGCAATGCCGACGCCGTCGAGCGCCGCGCGGCGGAGCACCTCGCCGCTGTTGACCTGCAGGTTGCCGGACACCGCGATCTCCTCCACGGCGCCGCCAGGCGCCTGGAAGCGCCAGAGGATGCGCCCCATGTGCATGCGGTAGGTCAGGCAGTTGTGGGCCGCGAGGTCGGCCGGGACCCTCGGCTCGCCGCACCGCGCCAGGTAGCACGGACTGGCGCACAGGACCCGCTCGCTATCGGCGAGCTTGCGTACGACCAGGGCCGAATCATCGAGCTTGCCGATGCGGATGTCCACGTCGACGCTGCGGCCGACGAGGTCCACCGGACCATCGGAGAGCATCAAGTCCACCTGGATGTCCGGGTAGCGCTCGAGAAACCCTGGCAGCGCAGGCGCGACGTGCTGGGTGCCAAGCATGATCCGGCAA
Source organism: Acetobacteraceae bacterium (assembly GCA_019689515.1). GTDB lineage: Bacteria > Pseudomonadota > Alphaproteobacteria > Acetobacterales > Acetobacteraceae > Caldovatus. The sequence goes on from JADGHI010000056.1 coordinate 6,698, forward strand.
TGCACGCGCAGCAGGCCGCGCGGCGCGCTGTGGAACTGCGAGACCGCGTCGTTCATGTCGCTGACCTCGCGCAGGATCGCCTCGGCGCGCTGGCAGTAGAGCTCGCCGGCCTCGGTGAGCGTCAGCCTGCGGCTGGTGCGGTTGACCAGGCGAACGGCGAGCGCGTCCTCGATCGCGTTGATCTGCCGCGAAACCGAGGCGGGCGAGAGGCCGAAGCGGCGCCCGGCGGCGGAGAAGCTCCCCTCCCGAACCGCGCAGACGAACAGCCGCATCGCTCGCAGGGACTCCAAGCTTCCTCCCTATCTTTGCGTTGGATGCAAAGATCCTAACCGAACAGGTCCGATACTCAAGGCATGCTTCGCGGGATAGGACCTGCCGAGCGCTCGATGCCCAGGCCGGACGCGCACTCGCGGCGTCCGCTATCGATGCGCAGGGTCAGTGGGAGGATCGGCGGCGTGGATTTCGGGCGTTTCGTTCCCATGCTGCGGCGGGAAGCGGCCATGGCGCCCCGCGGCATCCACTGCGGACGGCCTTGGCGGCACTAGCCCCGGCGCCGCTCATGCCCAACACGCTCGGGCGTCCGGCCGCCCTTGGAGCTCCAGCCCGCCTCGCGCGCAGGTGGCGGGCCAAGCGCGGACTGTCCGCGCGCAACCATTGAGGATGTCCATGAATCACATGCATCGTGCCGCCCATTCCAATGCCGTCCTTGCGTCCGATGCGGATGCCGCGCAGGAGTGGCTCGGCGCCTTCGAGGCCGCGCTGCGCCGCGGGGACCGGGCGGCCGTGTCCGCGCTCTTCGTCGAGGACAGCCACTGGCGCGACCTGCTCGCCTTCACCTGGAACATCACGCCGCACGCCGGCGCCGAGGGCATTGCCGACGGCCTGTGCCGGGCCCAGGCCACGACGCAGGCGCGCGGCTTTGCGCTTGCCGAAAGGCGCACGCCGCCGCGGCGCGTCCGGCGGCTGGGCATAGAGGTCATCGAGGCGATCTTCGAGTTCGAAACCGCGGTCGGCCGCGGCGCCGGGGTCGTGAGACTCCCCGTCGAGACGCCGTCGCGGGCCTGGGTCCTGCTGACCTCGTTCGAGGAGCTTAAGGGCTTCGAGGAGGCAGTCGGCCCGCGCCGGCCGAGCGGCGAGGCCTATTCGCGCAATTTCGGCGGCGACAACTGGCTGGACCAGCGCATCAAGAGCCAAGCCTATGCGGACCGCGATCCGGCCGTGCTGGTGATCGGCGCCGGCCAGGCGGGGCTGGCGGTCGCGGCGCGGCTCCGGCTGCTCGGCGTGGACACGCTCGTCGTCGAGAAGTACGAGCGGGTCGGGGACAACTGGCGCAAGCGCTACCACTCGCTCGCGCTGCACAACCAAGTCCATGTCAACCATCTGCCCTACATTCCGTTCCCGCCGAGCTGGCCGAAGTACATCCCCAAGGACATGCTGGCGAACTGGTTCGAGTTCTACGCCGATGTCATGGAGATCAATGTCTGGACGAGCACGGAGTTCGTGAGTGGCGCGTATGACGAGGCCGCCGGGACCTGGACGGCGGTGCTGCGCAAGGCGGACGGCACCGAGCGTGTCATGCGTCCCCGCCACATCATCTTCGCCACCGGCGTCAGCGCCATCCCGCGCATTCCCAAGCTGCCGGGGCTCGACGAATTCGCGGGGGAAGTGGTCCACACGCACGGCTACGCGACCGGCGCGCGCTGGCGCGGAAAGAAGGCGCTGGTGATCGGAACCGGCAGCAGCGGCCACGACGTCGCGCAGGACCTGCACAGCTTCGGCGTGGACACGACGATCGTCCAGCGTGGCCCGACCACGGTGGTCAGCATCGACCCGAGCGCGAAGCTCAACTACGCGATCTACGACGAGGACGCGCCGCTCGAGGACTGCGACCTGGTCGCAAGCACGGCGACCTATCCGCTGCTCATCCGCGGCTACCAGCTTGCCGTCGAGCGGATGGTCGAGCTCGACAAGGAGATGATCGAGGGGCTGATCGCGCGGGGATTCAAGTACGACCTCGGCGAGGACCGGACCGGCCACCAGATGAAGTACCGCCGCCGCGGGGGCGGGTACAACCTCGACGCCGGGTGCTCCGCGCTGATCATCCGGGGCGAGATCGGGTTGCTGCAGTTCGAGGAGATCGAGCGCTTCGTGCGCGAGGGCGCGCTGCTCAGGGACGGCACGATCAAGCCGGCGGACCTGGTGGTGCTGGCGACCGGCTACTACTCGATGCAGGAGGTGGCGCGGCACCTGCTGGGCGACGCGATCGCGGATAAGGTGGGCCCGGTCTGGGGCATCGGCCCCGACGGCGAGATGGCCAACATGTGGAAGCCGACGCCTCAGAAGGGCCTGTGGTTCATGGCCGGCGGCCTTCCGCATTGCCGGATCTACTCGAAGTACCTGGCCCTGCAGATCAAGGCGCGGGAGGTCGGGCTGGTCGCGGACTGACGGCACTCGCGAAAGGGGCCGGACTCTGCGAAGATCGTGCATGTGTTCCAACCCGTCGCGCCCGATCGCGCTGCCCGAGGCTCGATAATCGGTTCTGCATCCGCCTGCGGCCAGGTTGGCCCGTGGGGCAACGCCCTTGTCGCCCCCGTGCCTGGATCCCCGTTCGCGGGGCAGCCGATGCGGGCCACGGCCGGAGTTCCGCTGCGCGGACCAGCCCGAAGGCGCGGGAGCTGAGGCCGGCGGCAAGAACGGAACCCGCGCGTCGAGCGCGCGCAATTCCATCGAAAAGCGAGGAGGAGATGTCGAAAGATCGTCAATCCCAAGGCGCCGGCACCGCGGCGTTCGAGGTCCCGCACCAGGCGCTCGCCTTCGCAGGGCGTCGGACATTCAGCAAGCGCGTGCTCGGGACGACGGCGGCACTCGTGGTCGGCGGCCTTATGGACCCAGCGTCAGCCCTGGCGCAGGCCTATCCCAGCAAGCCCTTGCGGATGGTCGTTCCCTTCGCTCCCGCAGGATCAACCGATATCGCGGCCCGTATCGTCGCGCAGAGAATGGGGGAGCTGCTCGGGCGTCCCGTCGTGGTCGACAACAGGCCCGGCGGGGGGACCGTGGTCGGAACGAGGGCGGTCGCCACCGCCGAGCCGGATGGGCACACGCTGCTCTACGGCACCAATACGCTGGCGGCGAATCCGACGCTGAGGAGCAACCTGCCCTACGACACGATGAGGGATTTCCAACCGGTCGGAATGGTTGCCAGGCAGCCTTTCGTGCTGGTCGTCCATCCCTCCGTCCCGGCCGAGACGCTTCAGCAGTTGGTGAGCTACGCCAAGAGCCGCCCGGGGGCGATCAATTTCGGCTCGGCGGGGACCGGGACCGGAAATCACCTTGCGCTGGAGCTGTTCTCGATCCTGAGCGGAACCGAGCTCCAGCATGTGCCGTATCAGGGTGATGGTCCCATGGTCACGGATCTTGTCGCGGGCCGGGTCCATATGACCATCACCACCATCGCGAGCCTCCTTTCCTACGTTCAATCCGGGCAGCTCAGGGCCCTGGGCGTCGGCGATGCCGAGCCGGTCCCGCAGATGCCGGGCGTGCCTCCGATCACGAAGGCCGGTGTGCCGGGCTACGTGGTGGGGGGCTGGAATACGATGCTCGTTCCTGCGAGGACAGACGCGGGGATCGTGGCGAAGCTCAGCGAGACCCTCAGGCAGGCGCTTGCCGATCCCGGAGTCATCGAGGCGCTGAGCAAGATCGGCGCCGTGCCCGCATACGAGCCCCCGGAGGCAACGAGCGCCTACCTCAACAGCGAGATCAGCCGCTGGGGCGAGGTCATCAGGGCGCGGAACATCAGGCTCGACTAGCGCGACCTTGCCAGACTCCGGTGGCCGAGGCGGCGTCCGGTCGCCGGTCGTCGCCAGCGTGCTCGCGAAGAGGGAGTGCCACTGGATCGGGGCCGGGCGCGGCAACCAGGTGAGCTATACGCCGAAGGTGCGTGCCGACGACCGGCTCGACCTGCTGGGCTTCCGGCGCATCCTGCTCGCGCATTATCCAGGTTTTGGTTGTTGCGTGGCGCCGCCGGTCCGGGCCAAGGACGCCGCTCTGGTTACGAGCACCTGCCGAAAGAGAAGGTGGGTGGGACGCGCTTTGCCGCGATCCTTGCCCGCACCCGACTCACGCATGCGCGAGCCTCTAGGCACGGCCCGTTGCCGCCGCGCAAGGCGCCTGCCTGACCTGAGCGCGCGGCGCCGCCCGCCCAGGGTGTCGCGTTGAACCATTCTCATCACCGATGAGCACGGCTCGGCTGGTAGCGTGTCGCCCAACGGCTAGGATCTCCCGGCGACAATACGGAGGGCGCGATCATGGCAGGGTATGGACCGACGCCGATCGAGTTCTGGTTCGACTTCGCCTCGCCCTACGCTTACCTGGCGGCCCAGACCATCGAGGAAACTGGCGCCCGTCTCGGCCGTCGCATCCACTGGCGGCCATTCCTGATCGGCGTGGCGTTCAAGACGACCGGGATGGCGCCGCTCAACCAGGTCCCGCTGCGCGGCGACTATGCGCGCCACGACGTCGCGCGCCTCGCGCGCCGGCTCGGCGTTCCCTACCGCGAGCCCGTAGCACAGGCGCAGCTCTCCCTGCCGACGAGCCGTGCCTTCTACTGGCTCGAGCGCGTCGCCCCGGCGCTTGCGCCTGCCTTCGCGCGTGCGGCGCTGGACGCGATCTTCGGGGCGGGCGCCGACCTCTCGCGCCCCGAAGGAGTCGCCGCAGTGGTCGCGCAGGTAGGCGGCGATGCGGCCGTGGTGTCGGCCGCCCTGGCGGATCCGGCGGTCAAGGAGGCGCTGCGCGCCGCGACCGACGAGGCGCTGGCTCGCGGTGTCTTCGGCTCCCCCTTCATGATCGTGGACGGCGAGCCATTCTGGGGCAGCGACCGCCTACCGCTGCTCGAGGAATGGGTCCGCAGCGGCGGCTGGTAGGACGGGCGGCAGCGCCCTGCCGCGTCCTTCGCCACGACGGGACCGGGCGGTCCGCGCCGTCTCGTCTCACCCGGCCGGTTTAGTGCGAGGAAGTGGCCCGACGCCGAGCGGTCGCTTCACGGCAAGAACGGCACGCCTGACCTTCGGCGGGCGCGTCTCGGGGCGACGCGTTGCTCCGCCTCCATGCTGGCTGGTGACGACGCAACCGCAGCACCCGCTCCGGGTGCTGCGCATCACGCGCCGTCGAGTGCCGCTCTCTCCTCAGCGATCGCCCGGCGCGCCATTTCCAACGCTCCCTCGCGCGAGCGCGCCGCGCCGACGAAACGGCGGAGGTGCACGAACACCGCGTCGGGCACGCCCGAGACCTCCGCCAGCATCCGATCGCGCAGCCCCGCCCATGCCTCGGGCAGCGGAAGGCGCGGCGCGAAGCCGCCGGGCTCGGCGGGGACCGTGTCCACCATCCAATTGCCGTTCGGCACGGGATAGACGGCGTAGAGCGCCGGCAGGCCATGCGCATGGACCGAATCGTGCCAGGGCATCTTGCGCCCGAGTTCCAGGATGCGCGGATCGGCCGCGCGCCCATGGGCGGCCAGCACCTCCGCCTCGGCGGCGAGCCGCGCCCGCACCGCCTCGGCACGGCGCTGCAGGAAGCCCTCGACGAGATCGGCGGCACGACGGAAGGCCGCGTCTTCCGCCTCCTGATCGCGGGCGGCGGCGGAGTCCCAGGCCGGGTTCAGGTCCTCCACCAAGGCTGAGAGGTCGAGCGGGCCGCCGGGCTCGCCAATGCCGTTGTCAATCTCGTCGATGCGCCGCACCACCTCGCGGTCGATCGCGGCGGCGACGGGCGCGGCGAGATCGCCCGCGCCGGAGGGCTCCAGCACCGCGCGCACGGCCGCCTCGCCGTGGTGGCGCCAGACCAGGCCGGCGGCGCTGAAGGGCAGGCCATCCTCGCGCGTGGGGGCGCCGCGCTGATGGTGGTCGAAGCGCATCCTGACCGGATCGTAGATGGCGCCGACATCCCAGGCCATGTCGGCACGCGCGATCACCGCCTCGTCGCGCGTGCGGACCAGGACATGGCCCTCGCCCGCAACGCCGAGGCCGAGCGCCAGCCGGAGGGCCGCGTAGGCGAACGCGTCGTCGAGGTGGAAGGTGCCGCTGTGCGTCACCAGCAGCGGCGGCTTCGGCCGTTGTTCGGTCATGGTGCCGGAGGCGTAGGCGAGCGGCTTCCTCGTGCCAAGCACGATGCGGCGGCAGCGGCGGTGCCGTGGTGTCCCGTCGCCGTGTTCTCCCGATCCGTGATCCGGCGGGGCGCCTTGATGCGAGGCCCGGGGCGCCCAGGCGCGAGGATTCCAGACGGCGGAGAGGCCGAAGGCGCGCATCATGCGGGTGAGCGTGCCTCCGAGAGAGCCCCCGGCCAAGCCGTGACGTAAGATTCGGCAGGGGGCGGCGGCCACCCTGTGAAGCAGCCGTGCCTTCGCGCTTGCCAATTCACCGGAAGGGGTGGCGACGCCCCTGATATCCATGGGCGGGCGG
>JADGHI010000057.1 GCA_019689515.1 Acetobacteraceae bacterium
GGCCATGCGGGCCTTGGGCTGCGCCTCGCCGCCGGGCCCGGCGGAACGGTGCGGATCGCCTCCGTCATGCCCGGTGGGCCGGCGGCGCGCGCCGGGCTGCGGGCCGGCGACCGCCTGCTCGCCATCGACGGCGGGCCGGTCTCGGCCGCCGATCTTGAGGACGCCATCAAGCGGCTGGGCGGGCCGGAGGACAGCCTGGTCACGCTGCTGGTCGCACGCGGCCGGCGACCGCGGGAGGTGCTGCTGGTGCGCAGCCCGGTGCCGCCGGAGTCGGTCTCCGTGGAGCGGAGCGACGACATCCTCTGGCTGCGCCTCGCGGGATTCTCCAATGCCTCGGACGAGCAGCTCGCAGTGGCGCTCGCCGACGCCTTCGGACCACAGCAGCGCCATCCGCCGCGCGGGGTGGTGCTCGACCTGCGCGGCAACCGGGGCGGGCTGCTCGCCCAGGCGGTGGCGGTGGCGGACCTGTTCCTCCCCGGTGGCGAGATCCTGCGCACGGAGGGCCGGCATCCGGACGCGCGGCGAATCTATCTCGCCGCGAGGCCGGAACTTGCGGCCGGACGGCCGGTGGTGGTGCTGGTGGACGGCCGTTCGGCCTCCGCATCCGAAGTGGTCGCGGCGGCGCTGGCCGATCGCGGCCGCGCGGTGGTGGTGGGCAGCACGACGATGGGCAAGGGGCTGGTGCAGCTTCTCATTCCCTTGCCGGACGGGGGCGAGCTGCTGCTGAGCTGGTCGCGCCTGATCGCGCCGCGCGGCTGGCCGATCCAGGGGCTCGGTGTGATGCCGGCGGTCTGCACCAGCCTCGGTGCGGCGGCGACGGAGCAGGCGATCGAGCGCCTGGTCGCGACCGGCGAGGTGCCCATGGCCGCCGCCCTCACCCGGCATGCAAGGGCACGCGTGCCGGTGCCCGCCGAGGAGCAGACCGCGCTGCGCAATGCCTGCCCGCCCGCCGAGGGGCGGGAGGCCGACATCGCCGTGGCCCGGCTGCTGCTTCACAATCCGCAGGCGTGGCACGCGGCCGCGCGCGCCGCCGCCCGTTGACGGCGCGATGCCCGGGAAGCAAGTGCCGCCATGGCCGCCCTGTGCGGTGCGCTTACGCTTGACGCGGTGGGCTGGACGGCTAGTTTCCGCCACTCGCGCCCGGCGCCCCGAGGGCGAACCGCGGCACACGGAGTCCCGCCATGGCCAAGTCCAACACCATCCTGATCCGGCTCGTCAGCAGCGCCGACACCGGGTATTTCTACGTCACCCGGAAGAACACCAAGAACACCACGCAGAAGCTGGAACTTCGGAAGTACGATCCGGTCGCGCGCAAGCACGTCATCTTCCGCGAGGCGAAGATCAAGTAACGCCCGCGCTCCGGCCCGCCATCCGACTGTTACGGAGCGTGTGCGGGCGGTGGGTCACGCCTTGACGCCGACCCGCCAGTCCTCCGGACCCGCCATCTCCACGCGATTGCGCCCGGCGCGCTTGGCCCGGTAGAGGGCGGCGTCCGCCGCCTCGATGAGGGCATCCACCGCGCCTCCACGCGCACCCAGCGCGACGCCGACGCTCACCGTGGCGACGATCGGGGCGCCGCCGGCGTCCTGCGCGACCGGCGCGGCAGCAACCGCTGCGCGCAGCCGTTCCGCCGCCGCGATGCCGTCCTCCGCCGTGGCACCGGCCATGGCTATGACGAACTCCTCCCCCCCCCAGCGCGCGACCACGTCGGCGCCACGCACATGCGACCGTAGCCGGCCCGCCACCGCCCGGAGCACCGCGTCACCCACCGCGTGGCCATGGGCGTCGTTCAGCTCCTTGAAGCGGTCCACGTCCACCATCAGCACCGCCACGGGCTGGGCGCGCATCGCCGCCTCGAGATAGCTGCGCAGGTAGAGCCGGTTGCGCAGCCCGGTCAGGGCATCGGTGACCGCCATCTCGAGCGACCGGTCGAGCTCGGCGCGCAGCCGTTCCTGGCGGCGGTGGCGGAGGATCTGGTTGCGCGCCCTCACGCGCAGCTCGTTCGGATCGACCGGGCGCAACACGTGGTCGTTCGCGCCGAGGTCGAAGGCGCGCAACACCAGGTCGCGCTGCTCCGGGCCGGCAACGAGCAGCAGAGGCAGCTCCCGCGTCTCCGAGCGGGCGCGGATGCGCGAGGCGAGGCGCAGGCCCTCCGGTCCCCTGCCGTGCAGGCCGAGCACGACCAGATCGTAGGCGGGGGCGCAACCCACGGTGGCGGGGGCGCCACCCGCAGCCGGCCCCGGCCGCCCCGCCGCGACGATCCGGACCCAGGCCTCGGCCGGGCCGGCGGCCTGCTCGACGCTCAGTCCGGCGGCGGCAAGGATGCGCGCGAGCGTCGCCGCCTCGCCCTCATCCTCGTCCACCAGCAGAATGCGGGCGCCCTGGAGCGAGGGATCTGGCGGGTCGGGCAGTTCTTCGAGGCCGAGAGCGCGCACCGTCTCGGCACGCTGGCGCCAGGCGTCCAGCACCTGCTTCATGCGCAGCAGCGCCCGCAGCCGCGCGAACAGGGTCGCGTCGTCCACCGGCTTGGAGAGGAAGTCGTCCGCTCCGGCGTCGAGGCCCCGTACCCGCTCGTCAGGCTCGGTCAGCGCGGTGATCATCACCACCGGGATATGCGCCGTGGCCGGGTGGGCCTTCAGCCGCCGGCAGACCTCGAACCCGTCCATCCCCGGCATCATCACGTCGAGGAGGATGACATCCGGCGCCCAGCGCACCGCGAGGTCCAGCGCCTCGGGCCCGCTGCCAGCCAGCGCGACTTCATAATATTCCGAGCTGAGTTTAGCCTCCAGCAGACGCTGGTTGGCCGGAACGTCGTCCACCACGAGGATGCGCGCGGTCATGCCGGGCGCGCCTCCGCCTGCATCGGTTGCAGGGGGAGCGGCGTTTGGCGCCCGGCACGCGCCCGGCCTAGAGTGGCGGGGGCGCCGCTCCCCGAATCGATCACGGTTTGGTCGTGGAGACGGGCATGTCCGGACTGACGCTGGGCGAGGAACGGCGAGCGAAAGGCGCGGAACACCGCCGGATCGCCAACGCCTCGCTGTTCTTCCGCCGGTGGCTGGCCAACCCGCTGCAGATGGGCTCGGTCATCCCCTCCTCGCCCAGCCTGTGCCGCAAGATCGCCGGCCTGGTCGAGCGGGCGGAGGACGAGGTGGTGGTCGAGCTCGGCGCCGGCACCGGCGTCATCTCCCGCGCGCTGCTCGCTGCCGGCGTGCCGGCCGACCGCCTGATCGTGGTTGAGATCGTGCCGGAGATGGCCGAGCACCTGCGGACGGTGCTGCCGGCCGGGGTCCAGGTGGTCTGCGGCGACGCCTTCGAACTGGCCGAGACGCTCCCGCGCCGCTGGGTGGGCAAGGTAGGCACGGCGATCTGCGGCATCCCGCTGGTGATGCTGCCGCTGGCGCAGCAGCGCCGCTTCGTCGAGGCGGTGGAGGCGGTCGCCCCCGGGCGGGGTTTCCTCCTCTACACCTACTGCATCACTTCGCCCCTGCCCTGCCGCCGGCTTGGTCTGGAGGCCCGGCGCGAGGCGTGGACGCCGCTGAACTTCCCGCCGGCCAGCGTGTGGCGATACCGCCCCCTCCGACCGTCTTCCGCCGCCACCGTAACGCATCCGATCGCCTCTTGAGCGCCGGGGGTTGCGCATCCCCCCTGTCCCGTTCGACCAAGGGTAGCATATCCGTAGGCCGGCGGTTACATCAGCTAAGCCTCCGGCGACGAACGGGGGATTGTCCGCCCCAACGGCAGGTCGGGGAGGCCTGCGGGCATAGTGCCTGTCAAAGCTGGACCACCACCACTCAAGGAGCAGGACTCAGCCGGAGGTAAGGGTGACCTCCTGCCCGTCGGCGCGGCGGATGCGGACCACCAGGCGGGCATGCGGGCTCTGGCGCACGGTCACGGCGGCGGCGAGGCCGCGCTCGGCCAGGGCGGCGCGGAGTGCGCCGGCCTCCGGGTGCTCGGCCTCGACGGCGAGGAGGCGGCAGCCGGAATCGCGCAGCCGCTCCGTGGCGCGTGGGCCGTCCCACTGGATCAGCGGCGGGATCAGGTTGTCGAGATCCTGCCGCTGCGGCGGGAAGGCGATGCGCCATGACAGGTCGCCGCGGCGCATGGCGCGGATCTCGCCGCTGCGCGACGGGCCGAGCCGCGCCACCACCGCCTCCAGCGCCGGCGTGCCGGCGACATAGGCGAGCAGGGCGGGGCCGGAATCGAGCCTGGTGCGGACGGAAGGCTCGTCGAGGTCGAAGGGGCGCGCATGCTCCGGCTCCGGCTGCGCCGGGTCGGGGGCGATCACCTCCAGGTAACAGTCGGGACCCATGCCGAGCAGCATGTTGTGCGTGCCGAACCCTTCATGTGCGCCGCCCGGCTCCGGCCTCACCCCGAGGTGCTGTTCGACCCAGGCGGCGCCCTCCTCGAGGGTGTGCGCGCCAATGACGATGTGATCGATCTCGGCCATGGGAAGGAGCCCCGTCCTAACGCGCCGCGAACTGGATCTTGCCGAACATCACCTCCCGCTCGGCATCGGTCATCGGACCCTGGCGCTGGCGGTCGGCGAGCACCTCGACGCCACGCTGCACCGCGGGCCGCGCGGCGATCGCATCGTGCCAGCGCTTCACGGCCGGGTACTGCGCCAAGTCAATGTTGCGCCGCTGCGGGTTGCGCACCCAGGGAAAGGTGGCGATGTCGGCGATCGAGTAGTCCGGGCCGGCCAGGTATTCGCTCTCGGAAAGGCGCTTCTCGAGGACGCGGTGCAGCCGGGCGACCTCGTTCGCGTAGCGCTCGATCGCGTAGGGGATCTTCTCCTTCGCGTAATTGGCGAAGTGGTTGTACTGCCCGAACATCGGCCCGATGCCGCCCATCTGGAACATCAGCCACTGCAGGCACCGGTACCGCGTCTCGGGATCCTTCGGAAGCAGCGCACTGCCGGTCTTCTCGGCGAGGTAGATCAGGATCGCCCCGGACTCGAACAGCGAGAAGGGACGCCCTCCCGGCCCGTCGGGATCCACGATGGCGGGGATCCGATGATTGGGGTTGATGGCGAGGAACTCGGGCTTGAACTGGTCGCCGGCGCCGATGTTGACCGGGATCACCTCGTAGGGGAGGCCGACTTCCTCCAGCATGATGTGGACCTTGTGGCCGTTCGGCGTGGGCCAGGTCCAGACTTGGATGGTCATGGTTTCCTCCAACTACGCTGGAGGCCACCTTGTCCCGCGGCGAGGGCGGCGGCAACCCCACCCCGAAGAGATCCGACTCAGCCCTCGGCGCGCTCCTTCAGCGCCTGGTTCATCGCCTCGAAACCCTTCCGCGTCTGCGCCAGTGCGCGGCCAAGGAGCGGCACCAGCAGGCCGCGGAAGCGTTCCTCCTGCACGAGGCGGCAACCCTCCGCACCGCGAGGTTCGAGGCGGAAGGCGTGCTCGCCGTCGAACAGGCCGGGGACCAGCAGGTGCCCGAGCCAGCGGAGCTCGCGCCCCGGCACCGCCGCCAGCACGGTGGGGCGGAAGGTCATGGCCCGGCCGCCAGGCGGATGGATGCGCACGGTGAGCCTCGCGCCCTCGCGCGCCTCGCCCTCCAGGCGGGTGATGAACGGGTTCCAGTCAGGGTAGGCGGCGAAATCCGTCAGCACCGACCAGACCCGCCCGCACGGAGCCGCGATGTCGGTCTCGACGTGAATCTCGCGCATGCCGCCAGCCTACACTGAATCGCATTCAGAAGCTGAGCGGCACTTCGCAGCAGGTCCGTGTCTGCGGAGCGGCTTCACGCCCTCCGGCGATCCGCTCCAGACCGGCCCGGAGCGCAACCGCGACTCCGTCCTTCGCGGCCCGGCCGGGCCGGCCGGGCTCAAGCGTTCCCGCTGAGATAGTCCATCGCGGCCTGCACCCCGCCGGCCCGATGCGGCACACCCGCGACGCGCAGCCCCATCTCCACGCCGCTCAGCGTCCCCATGAGCTGCAGGTCGCCGAGATCGCCGAGATGCCCGATGCGGAACACCCTATCGTTCAGCGGCCCGAGTCCGTTCCCGAGGCTCATGTTGAACCGCTCCAGGATCACCGCCCGCAACGCGTTGGCGCTGTGCCCCTCCGGCACGCGCACGGCGGTAAGGCTGGAGGAGTAGTGCCGCGGGTCGGCGCACTGGATTTCCAACCCCCAGGCACGCACCGCGCGGCGCGTGGCCTCCGCGTGGCGGTCGTGGCGGGCGAAGACGTTGGGGAGGCCCTCCTCCAGCAGCAGGTCCACCGCCGCGTCCAGGCCATAGAGCAGGTTCGTCGCCGGCGTGTAGGGGAAGTAGCCCGTGGCGTTGGCCGCAAGCATCGCCTTCCAGTCCCAGAAGCTGCGCGGCAGGCGCGCGGTCTCGCTCGCCTTCAGCGCCTTCTCGCTGATCGCGTTGAAGGAGAGGCCCGGCGGCAGCATCAGGCCCTTCTGGGAGCCGGCCACGGTGACGTCCACGCCCCACTCGTCGTGGCGGTAGTCGATGGAGGCGAGCGAGGAGATCGTGTCCACCATCAGCAGCGCCGGGTGGCGCGCGGCGTCCATGGCGCGGCGGACCTCGTCGATGCGCGAGGTGCAGCCGGTGGAGGTCTCGTTGTGGACGACGCAGACGGCCTTGATGAGGTGGCCCTTGTCCTCGCGCAGCCGTGCCTCGATGGCGGCGACGTCAGCGCCGCGGCGCCAGTCCGTGCCGATGAACTCCGGTACGATGCCGAGGCGCTCGGCCATCTCCTTCCAGAGGGTAGCGAACCAGCCGGTCTCGCACATCAGCACGCGGTCGCCGGGGGAGAGGGTGTTGGTCAGCGCCGCCTCCCAGGCTCCGGTGCCGGAGGCGGGGTAGATCACGACCGGGCCCTTCGTCTGGAAGATGAGGCGAAGCTTCTCCAGAAGCGCCTTGGCCATGCGGCCGAAATCGGGGCCGCGATGGTCCATGGTGGGGTTGTCGATGGCGCGCAGGACCCGGTCGGGCACGTTGGTCGGCCCTGGGATCTGCAGGAAGTGGCGGCCCGCGGCGGGCTTGGATCGGTAGTAGGCCATGGTGGCGCTCCTCTTCCGGTGGAGGTATGCCGCATGGTGGCGCCGGATGCCAATGCGCCCGGCGCGCCCGACCGTCGAGGACCGACCGTGGCATGAACGCCTTCGCCATCCCCGCCTCCCGCATCGGCGACAGCCGCCTCGCCGAGCGCCTGCGGCGCGAGACGGCGGGTGAGGTGCTGTTCTCACCCGGTGATCGCGGGCGCTACGCGACCGATGCAAGCATCTACCAGGTCGAGCCCGTCGGCGTGCTGGTGCCGCGCAGCCTCGCCGATGTCGAGGCAGCGATGGCGATCTGCCGCGAGGAGGGGATTCCCGTGCTGCCGCGCGGTGGCGGCACGAGCCAGTGCGGGCAGACGGTCAACCGCGCGCTGGTGGTGGACTGCACGAAGTACCTGCGGGACGTGATCGAGGTGGACCCGGCCGCGCGCCGCGCCGTGGTGCAGCCCGGCATCACCCTCGGCGCGCTGAACGAGGCGCTGAAGCCGCACGGGCTGTTCTTCCCCGTGGACCCCTCCACCTGGGCGCGCTGCACGATCGGCGGGATGGCGGGGAACAATTCCTGCGGGTCGAAGTCTATCCGCTACGGGCTGATGGCCGACAACGTCACCGCCATCGATGCGCTGCTCGCCGACGGCACGCGCTTCCACTTCGGGGAGCTGCCCGACAACCTCGGCGCCGACGTCCCCGCGAGCGTCGCCGACCTGGTCCAGCGCCTGCGCGCGCTCGGCGCCCGCGAGGCGGAGGAGATCGCCGCACGCTTCCCGCGCCAGCTCCGCCGCGTCGGCGGCTACAACATCGACGCGCTGACGCCCGAGGCGCGCGCCGCCGGGCGCGGCAACCTGGCGCGGCTGCTGGTGGGGAGCGAGGGCACCCTCGCCTTCTCCGCCGCGCTGGAGCTGAAGCTCTGGCCGATCCAGCCGCGCAAGGTGCTCGGCATCTGCCAGTTCCCGACCTTCCGCACGGCGATGGAGGCGGCGCAGCACCTCGTCACGCTCGACCCGGAGGCGGTGGAGCTGGTGGACCGCACCATGATCGAGCTTGGCCGCTCGATCCCGATCTACCGCGCGACGATCGAGCGCATGCTGATCGGCGAGCCGGACAGCCTGCTGATCGTGGAGTTCCACGGGCAGGAGGACGCGCCGCTGCTCGCCGCGCTCGGCCGGCTGGAGGAGATGATGGCCGATCTCGGCCATCCCGGCGCGGTGGTCCGCTGCACCGACGCCGCCTTCCAGGCCGCGGTGGCGGAGGTGCGCGAGGCCGGTCTGAACATCATGATGTCCATGAAGGGCGACGGGAAGCCGGTCTCCTTCATCGAGGACTGCGCCGTCGATCTCGCCGACCTCGCCGACTACACGGAGCGGCTGAACGAGGTCTTCGCGCGCCACGGCGTCAAGGGCACCTGGTACGCCCACGCCTCGGTCGGCTGCCTGCATGTCCGCCCAGTGCTGAACATGAAGGACCCCGCCGACGTCGCGCGCATGCGGGCCATCGCGGAGGAGTGCTTCGCCCTGGTGCGCGCGTACAAGGGCAGCCATTCCGGCGAGCACGGCGACGGCATCGTGCGCAGCGAGTTCCACGAGCCGATGTTCGGCGCGCGCATCGTGCGTGCCTTCGAGGAAGTGAAGGACGCCTTCGACCCGCGCGGCCTGCTCAACCCGGGGCGCATCGTCCGCCCGCCGCGCATGGACGACCGCAGCCTGTTCCGTTACCCGCCGGACTACCGCGCCGATCCCGCCGTGACGCCGGCGCTCGACTGGTCGGACTGGCCGGGGCCGCAGGGCGGCCTGCTCGGCGCGGTGGAGATGTGCAACAACAACGGCACCTGCCGGAAATTCGACGCCGGCGTGATGTGCCCCTCCTACCGCGCCACGCGCGACGAGCAGCACGTCACGCGCGGCCGCGCCAACACGCTGCGCCTCGCGCTGACCGGCCAGCTCGGACCGGATGCGCTCGCCTCGGACGAGGTGCATGCGGCGCTGAAGCTCTGCGTCTCCTGCAAGGGCTGCCGGCGCGAGTGCCCGACCGGCGTGGACATGGCGCGGATGAAGATCGAGGCGCTGGCGGCGCGCACGCGCAAGCATGGCGTCGGCGCGAAGGACCGGCTGATCGCCTCGCTGCCGCGCTGGGCGCCCTTCGCCAGCCTCGCGCCCTTCGCCGTGAATGCGCGCGATTCCGTCCCCGGCCTCGCGGCGCTGACCGAACGCTGGCTCGGGCTCGCCCGCGGCCGCACCCTGCCCCGCTTCCGGCGCGACGCCTTCCACGACGACGAGGCGCAGGCCCAGGCGCCGGACGTCCTGCTTTTCGCCGATACCTTCAACCGCTACTTCGAGCCGGAGAATTTGCGCGCGGCGCTGCGCGTCCTCGGCGCCGCGGGCCAGCGCGTCGGCGTCGCGCGGGCGCCCCGGGGCACGCGGCCCTTGTGCTGCGGCCGTACCTACCTCGCGGCCGGCCTGGTCGATCAGGCCCGCGCCGAGGCGCGCCGCACCGCCGAGGCGCTGGCCGCCTCCGACGTGCCGGTGATCGGCCTCGAACCTTCCTGCCTGCTGACCCTGCGCGACGAGTTTCCCGCCCTGCTCCCCGGCGCGGCGACGGAGCGCCTCGCCTCGCGCGCGCTCCTGCTCTCCGAGTGGCTGGCGCAGGAGAAGCCTTCCCTCGACCTGAAGCCCGTCGCCCCGGCCGCGCACATCCACGGCCACTGCCACCAGAAGAGCTTCGGCGCCTTCCCCGCCGCGATCGCGGCGCTGCAGCGCGTCCCGGACCTCAAGGTGACGCCGATCACCTCCTCTTGCTGCGGCATGGCGGGCGCCTTCGGCTACGAGGCGGAGACCCTCCCCGTCTCCAGGGCGATGGCCGAGATGTCGCTGCTGCCTGCGGTGCGCGCGGCGCCGCGCGAGCACCTGATCGTCGCCGACGGCACCTCCTGCCGCCACCAGATCCGCGACCTCACGGGCCGCGAGGCGCTGCATTCCGTCCGTGTCCTGGAGCGTGCCCTGGCATGAATGACGCGAGTACGCCCGACGCCATCCTCGCCTTCTGGTTCGAGGGCGACCGCAACGCCTTCCGCGAGCGCTGGTTCAAGCCCGACCCTGCCTTCGACGCCGCGATCCGCGAACGCTTCGGCGGGCTGGTCGCGCCTGCGGCCGCCGGCGCCTTCGATTCCTGGGCCGCGACGCCGCATGGCGCGCTCGCGCTCTGCCTGCTGCTCGACCAGTTCCCGCGCAACCTCCACCGCGGCACTGCGCAGGCCTTCGCCTGCGATCCGAAGGCACGGGAGATCGCCCGCGCCGCGGTGCTGCGCGACCGCCATGACCTCCGGTTGACGGCCACCGAGCGAACCTTCCTCTACCTCCCCTTCGAGCATTCGGAGGACATGGCCGACCAGGACCTCTCGGTCGCGCTGTTCGAGGGGCTGCGCGACGCCCCCGCGTGTCGCAAGCCCGGCGGCCCGATCGACTATGCCTGGCGGCACTGGCACGTGATCCGCGAATTTGGCCGCTTTCCGCACCGCAACGTTGCACTCGGGCGGGAGAGCACCGCGGCCGAGAGGGCGTATCTCGCGCGGCCCGGCGCGGGGTTCTGAGAGAGATGGAACCCGTCTGGTTCCGTCATTACGCGTAGCTGAAGCGTACCCGCGTCATCGGCGCGCTCCGGTCGGGGGAGCCATCCGACGCGACGCATCGGCGCTCCAGGCGCGTCACTCCCGGCTTCGCCCTCCGGCATATTGCACTGCAGCACGGCTCGCCCTAAAGCTTAGGCCGAAGCCCCGAAAACCATGGGGCACGGGAGAATGAGGCGGCGAAGGCAGAGAGGGCCCGAACGGAGACCCGTTCGATGCCGCGACTGTCATTTTCCCGCCGATCCATTCTCGCCGCGCCCGCGCTGCTCGTCCGTCCCGCGCGCGCCTCACCCCAAGGGGACGCCCCAGCCCGGACGGGGCTCGATCCCGTGGACGTCGAGCTCGTCCTTGCCGTGGATGTCAGCCGCTCGGTGGACTCCACCGAGCAGGAGATGCAGTTCCGCGGCTACGCCAACGCCTTCCGCGACCAGCGCGTGATCGACGGCATCCTCGGCGGACCGATCGGCGCGATCGGCGTGACCCTCTTCACCTGGGCGGACTGGGAAACCCAGGAATGGCTTGTGCCCTGGATGCGCCTCGACAGCCGAACGAGCGCGGAGGCCTTCGCGGCCGCGATCGACGCGGCGCCACGCCGGACCTTCCTCTACACCTCGATCAGCGGCGCGATGACCTTCGCCGCGCGGGTGCTCGACAATAGCCCCTTCGAGGGCACGCGCCGCGTGGTGGACATATCGGGCGACGGCGTGAGCAATTCCGGCCCTCCACTGGAAGGGCCGCGGGCAGCGCTGCTCGCGAGCGGCGTGGTGGTGAATGGCCTCGCGGTGGTCGATCGCACGCCGCTGCCCGAATCTCTGCTCTCCGTCCTGCCGCCGCTCGAGGTGTACTACCGCGAGGAGGTCATCGGCGGCCCGGGCAGCTTCCTCGTCGTCGCCGAGGGGTTCGAGGCCTTCGAGGCGGCGGTGCGGCGCAAGATCATCCGCGAGATCGCCCTCGCTCCGCCGCCGGGCGCGCAGCGGGTGGAGCGGGTGTCCGCATAGCATCGGGATTGCGCTTGCCCCGCGCCCGGCGCTTGTTAGGCTCGGCGCGACGCCACACAGGAGGAGACGGCCGATGGCGAAGGGCGAGCTTTACCAGAAGGGCCGCGAGGTCCGCCGCCAGCTCATGGGCGAGGCATTCGCCGAGCGGATCAACAAGTCGGTCTATGACGACCCGATCATGGAAGGCTTCTCCGAATACGCTGCCGAGGCGGTGTTCGGGATGCTCTGGACGCGGCCCGGGCTCGACATGAAGACCCGCGCGCTGATCTGCGTCATCTCCGACACCGCGACCGGGGCCTGGCCGGAGCTCGCCCTCCACCTCCGCATGGCGCGGCGCCAGGGCTGGACGGAGCAGGAGCTGGCGGAGGCGCTGCTGCACCTCGCGGGCTATATCGGCCTCCCGTCGGTGCGCGAGGGCCTGATCGTGGCGAAGCAGGTCTTCGCCGAGATGCGCGCCGAGGAGAAGGCGTAGCGCCTCCTCCCCTTCCGGCCGGTCAGTCCCCGCGGATCGACGGGGCGCCGCGCTCCGCGCGCACGTCGTTGATGATCTGCAGGACGCGCTGGCGGAACGGCGCGTACTGCACACCGAATTCCTCGACCAGGCGGGAATTGTCGATCAGGTAGTTGCCCGAGCGCTCCCGGCCTCCGGTGTCCTGCTCGAAATGTATGCGGGCGTCGGGGAGGAAGCCGCGGACCATGTCGGCGAGCTCGCCGAGGCTGATCGTCGTGCCGCCTGAATTGTAGATGCGGTGGCGCGGCTTCTCCACGGCGGAGACGCGGGCGAAGACCTCGGCGATGTCGTCCACATGGATCGGGATGCGCATCGCGTCGCGGTAGGGGAAGGTGACCGGGTTGCCGCGCGCCGGCTCGGTGATGCAGTGCACATGGTCCACCGAGCCGAACAGCTTGTCCGGCCCGGTGACGTTGGCCGGGCGGATGCCGGTGATGGTCATGTCGTACTTCTCGGCGTAGTCGCGCGCCTGGAACTCGTTGAAGATCTTGTTCACGGCGTACTGGTTGTCGCCGTAGCAGCGGTCCTCCTCGGTGACGGCGCGCTCGCCGAAATGGCGCTGCGGGCCGCTGACCGCAAGCGAGCTGGCGTATATCGTGTGGGGGACGCCGACGATGCGCGCCGCCTCGAAGCAATTGTCCATGCCGAGCACGTTGAGCTTCGTCGCCACGCGCGGGGGCAGGTCGCTGCCGATGTGGTAGGCGAGGTTGATGACGCGATCCGGCTTGGCCTCCGCCACCACGGCCATGACCTGGTCGAACTGCGTGACGTCGCCGCGCAGCACCCGCACGCGGTCGCCGAGCGCAGCAAAGGCGGCGCCGGCGGCCGGATTGATGTCCATGCAGGTGACCTGGTCGCCGCGCGCGGCGAGGAGCGGAATCAGGCGCCGGCCGATGAAGCCGGTGCCGCCGATGACGACGATGCGCATGCTGTCTGGACTTCCTCCACATGGC
>JADGHI010000058.1 GCA_019689515.1 Acetobacteraceae bacterium
AGACCGGGTCTGGGGGATGCCGGGGGCAGTGGCGCGGGCCGGGCTGGCCCAGGTGGTAGCGCCTCCAGAGATCCTGGCCGAGCGGATCGCCGCCGCCCTCCCCGGCCCTGGGATGCGGGTCGAATGAGCGGATCGGAGGGCATCGCATTCCTGACGGGGCTGGTGCGGGCGCGGGCCGGCATCGTGCTGACCCCCGACAGGACCTACCTGCTCAAGACGCGGCTCGCCCCGCTGCTCGCGCGCACGGGGCTCGGCTCGCTCGATGCGCTGGCGGCGCGGATCCGCTGCGGCGGCCCCGGCGCGGAGCCGCTGGCCCGCGAAGTGGTGGAGGCGCTGACCACCAACGAATCCTTCTTCTTCCGCGACGGGAAGCCGTTCGAGCACCTGCGCCGCCTGCTGCCGCGCCTGGCCGCCGCGCGCCCGGCGGGACAGCCCCTGCGGATCTGGTCGGCCGCCTGCTCGACCGGGCAGGAGGCCTATTCGGTCGCGATGCTCGCCGCCGATCCGGCGACCTGGGCGGGATACAGCAGCGGCAACGGCACGCCGCCGCGGCTGGAGATCCTTGGGACCGACATCTCACGCGAGGTCCTGGCCCGTGCGAGGGAGGGCCTCTATACCCGGTTCGAGGTGCAGCGTGGCCTGCCGGTGCAGCTCCTGGTGCGGTACTTCCGACCTGAAGGAAGCGACGGCTCCCGCTGGCGCATCGCGCCCGAGCTTCGGGCGATGGTGCGGTTCGAGATGTTCAACCTGCTCGACGACCCGCGGCCGCTCGGCCGCTTCGACGTGATCCTCTGCCGCAATGTGCTGATCTACTTCGACGCGCCGACCAAGACGGCGGTGCTGAACGCCTTGGCAGGACAGCTTGCGCCGGACGGCGTGCTCTATCTCGGCGGCGCGGAGACGGTGCTGGGGCTCACCGACCGGCTTCAGCCCCTCCCCTGCGAACGCACTGCCTATGTACTCGCCCCGACGTCAGCGGCGACGGAGCCCGGCGCGATCACGATCGGTCCCGCCGCGGCCGCCCTACCCGGTGCAGCGCGCGCGGCGTAGGCCTGGCGGAGCAAGCCGGCGTGGCTTCACCAACCCCGCACAGCCGGGATACGCGACTGCGACCCTCGCTCGCTGGACCGAAGCTGCTCCGGTGGCCGGCCAGAAAGTCCGAATGAAGAGCAGCAACGCGGCTGATCACCCGCCGCGGGCGGTACACGTCCCGCTTGCACGGGATGCAGAGCCCGAAGCGGCGGACGCCCCTGCCCGCCACCACATCGAGTTCATTTTCCGCCCGACGATACAGCGGAGCGCGCCATCGCACTGAGCCTGACACGCCCTCAGGCCGCCTGCATCGCGACGGGCGGCTCCGCCGCAGCCTCCACTCCCGCCGGGCCCGCGGCAGGGTCGCCGCCACGCCGGGCAAGGCGCGCCGCGGCCGCCGCCGTCGCGGCGTCGCGCAAGACATAGCCGCGGCCCCAGACGGTGCCGATCAGCTTGTCCGCGCCGGCCTGGGACAGCTTCTTGCGCAACTTGCAGATGAAGACGTCGATGATCTTCGCCTCCGGCTCGTCAATGCCGCCATAGAGGTGGTTGAGGAACGCCTCCTTGGTCAGCACCACGCCCTTGCGCAGGACCAGCAGCTCCAGGATCGCGTATTCCTTGCCGGTCAGGTGGACCGGCCTGCCGTGCACCGTCACCTCTCGCGAGGCGAGGTTCAGGCAGAGCGGGCCGACGGTCAGCGCCGGCTGCGAGAAGCCCTTGGCGCGACGGATGATGGCGTGGATGCGCGCCACCAGCTCGGCCCCGTCGAAGGGCTTGGTGATGAAGTCGTCTGCGCCCAGGCCGAAGCCCTTCACCTTGGCCTGAGGCATGGACTGGCCGGAGAGGATCAGCACCGGCGTCTCGATCCGCGCCGCACGCAGGCCGCGCACGACCTCGTAGCCCTCCATGTCCGGCAGGAGGAGGTCGAGGATGATGATGTCGTAGTCGTAATGGCGCGCCAGTTCGAGCGCCTCCTCCCCCGTGTCGGCGGCGTCGGCGACCATCCCGGCCTGCTTCAGCATCAGGGCGATCCCCCGCGCGGTCGTCCGATCATCCTCAACCAGAAGGACACGCATTATCCGCACCTCCACCCGTGATGCGAGCAATCTCACAACTTTTACGCGCCTTGTGAAGGGGAAATTCATAGAACAGTAATATCAAGATGAGTGACAAAAGCCTTAAGAATGGTGAACGTGGTAAATGTCGTCATCGTTAACGATTTTTTTCGACAAACCCTTGCCCGATGGCCCCGCGCCCGGCTTCGCCCGACGCGCCCGCGCCGCCGCCGCGCGCCTCGCCGAGATTCCGGAGGTCGAGATTTCCGGCCGCGTCGCCGGCATCCGCGGCGGCACCCTCGCGATCACCGGCCTCGCCCGCTTCGCCGCGATCGGCCGCCGCCTCGCCCTGCACGCCCCCGGCGCTGCCCCGGCGGAGGGTGGGGACCCGCCGCCGCCCTTCCTGCTCGCCGAGATCGTAGGCTTCGACGGCGAGACCGCGCAGGCCCTCGCCTTCGGCCCGCTCCACGGGATCGGTCCGGGCACGCAAGCCCGGCTCCTTCCCGCCGGTGCGGAGGGCCTCGCCATCTCCGATGCCTGGCTCGGCCGCGTGCTCGACCCGTTCGGCCGGCCGCTCGATGGCGGTCCGCCGCCGCTGCCGGGGCCGGTGCGCCGGTCGCCGCGCAGCGGCACGCCGCCGGAGGCTGGGCGGCGCGCCCGGCTCGGCCCGCGGCTCGACCTCGGCGTGCGGGTGCTCGATTGCTTCACGACCTGCCGGCGCGGCCAGCGGCTCGGCCTGTTCGCCGCATCGGGGGTGGGGAAATCCACCCTGCTCGCCATGCTCGCCCGCCGCGCCGCCTGCGACGTCGCGGTCCTGGCCCTGGTCGGCGAGCGCGGGCGCGAGCTGCGCGAATTCATCGAGGACGACCTCGGGCCGGAGGGTCTCGCGCGTTCCGTCGTGGTCTGCGCGACCTCCGACACCCCGCCGCTGCTGCGGCGCGAGGCGGCCTACACGGCGATGGCCGCAGCCGAGCATTTCGCCGAGGCCGGCAAGCAGGTGCTGCTGCTGATGGATTCCGTCACCCGCTTCGCCATGGCGCTGCGCGAGATCGGCCTCGCCGCTGGCGAACCGCCGGCCACGCGCGGCTATCCACCGAGCGTCTTCGGCGAGTTGCCGCGCCTGCTCGAACGCGCCGGGCCGCGGGAGGAGGGCAATCCCGGCAGCATCACCGGCCTGTTCACGGTGCTGGTCGAGGGTGACGATCACGACGAGCCGGTGTCGGACGCGGTGCGCGGCATCCTCGATGGCCATGTCGTGCTCGACCGGCGAATCGGCGAGCGCGCGGGGCGCTGGCCCGCGGTGGACGTGCTGCGCTCGCTCTCGCGCACCGTGCCCGGATGCCTGACGCCGGAGGAGCATGCGCTCGCGCAGCGCGCGCGGCGCATCCTCGCCCTGCACGCGGATATGGCCGACCTGATCCGGCTCGGCGCCTACCGCGCCGGCAGCGACCCGGCGGTGGACGAGGCGATTCGCCTCGTCCCGCGGATCGAGGCGGTCCTCGACCAGCGCAAGGACGATGCCGGGCCGTCGGGCGTCGCGGAGAGCTTCGCCGCGCTCGCCAGGGCGCTCACGGAGGAGGATCCTGCCCATGGCGCGGGATGAGGGCGGCACAGGGGCGGCGCTCGCCGCACTCGCGCGTCTGCGCCGGTTCGAGACGGCGGTCGCGCGGCGCCACGTGGCAGAGCGGGTCGGCGCCGCCGCGGCTGCCGAGGTGCGCCACGCCTCCGCGGCCGAGGCGCTGCGGACGGAGGCCGCGATTGCCAGCGCAGACGAGGCGGCCGGTGGTGGCGGCGCGGCGCTCTACGCGGCCTGGCTGCCACGCGGCCTCGCCTTGCGCGACCGGGCGGCGGCGGCGCTGCGCCTCGAGGAGAGACGGCTGGAGGAAGCGCGGGTGGCGCTTGCCACTGCGCGCCTCGCGGAACGCGCCGTGGAAGGCCTCGCGCAAGACCGCGCCGCCGCGGCGCGAAGGCTCGCGGCACGCCGGGCGCAGCAACGCCTGGACGAGCGAGCGGCAGTGGCTGTTGCCGCAGGCCGGGTGTTGCCCGGCTCTCGGGCCTGACCGCTGCGGGCGCGCTCCTGCGCCGCGCGCCTCATTCCGCCGGCGTCAACACGCATGGGCAAGTCCGCGGACGCGAAAGGGCCTCTCTCCTTTGCAGCCGCCGCTGGACCGCGCGAGCGTGGAACGGCACTCCCGTTCGGCGATGCGCGCCGGCCGGATTCTGAATGGAGTAGACCGGGCCGGGCCTTGCCTGGATGCACAGGATCGGGCCGCGATGGGATGCAGTCAGCGAGCCGCCCACACCCCGGTCAGGGAGCGCGAGGTGAAGCGCCGCGCGGCGCCGCGGCCTCGGCGGCGCCGGTCGCAGCAGGCGCGGCCGCACCGGATGGAGGCGACGGCGCTTCCAGACCCGGCGGCGGCAGCGCGGTGCCGCGGGGGCCGAAGCCGGAATCGCGCTGCCCGTCGCACGCGGCGGCGCCGATGCAGAGCGCAGCGAGGCAGGCGGACAGGGCGCGGACGCGTGGAGCGCAGGATGGCATTGGGAAACCGACTCCCTCTTGGGGCAAGGACCGGGACGGGCAGAGGCAATGCAGCACCCAAGGCCGTCCGGCGCATGGACGCAACCCCACAGCGCCGGCGCCGCGTTATTGCGGACCCTTTTGCTTCAGCCTGCCCACCACATAGAGGGTCAGCATGGTGAACAGGCAGACCATCACAGCGACGTCATAGGCGGCAAGCCCGACGGCGATGCCGATCGCCGCGGTGGCCCAGAGCGCGGCCGCCGTCGCCGTGCCGTGCACCTCGGCTTCGCCCTTCAGGATCGCGCCGGCGCCGATGAAGCCGATGCCGGCGATCACGCCCTCGACGACGCGCGCCATCGCCTGGGGCTGGCCGCCCATGGCCTGCTCCGCCGCCTGCACGAAGCCGCAGGCGGCGACGGCGACGAGGGGAAAGGTGCGCAGGCCCGCGGTGCGGTCCTCGTGCTCTCGGTTCCAACCGATCAGCAAGGCCAGGACATAGGCGATCACGAGGTCGCGCAGATGCGGGAGGAAGCGCGGATCGGCGAAGCTCGGAACGAGGTCCGAAAGCGCCATGACTCCGGAACGCGGCCATACGCGGTCCGTTCCGGCGTCAAACGTCGTACATGGCCGCACGCAGCCTCCGAAATTCGACGCCGTGCCCCTACCCCGCGCACGGGACACGTGCATCGGCGCCGCAGGCGCCGCTCACATCCGTGCGATCCGAGGCGCCCGTGGAGGTCGCCGCTAGTAGTTGGGCATCGTGGTGGAATCGGCCTTGTAGTCGAAAGCCAGTTCGCCACTGCCGTCCAGCATGAGCATCGCACTGAACCTCCCCAGCGAGTGATTCCGGTGGGAGCTGAAGAGACGCTTCGCCGGTCCCTCGTGGGGTCCGCCCGTTGTCCTGCCGTCGAACAGCATGGCTGCGCGCCCGGATCGGTAGGAATAGAGGAAGATTTCCAATGCGGGAAAGTTGTCGCCGAACGCTTCGCCATTGATCCAAAGCGCATTGCCGAGGAAATCGATCTTCACCTTCACGAAGGTGTCGATGTCGGGGGACTTCGGGACCAGCGGATTGGCGCCTTCGCTGTGCGCTTCGAACACAAGCAGGCCCGGACCCGCGATCGGCATGCGCGTGACCGCGTGGCGGACATTGGAGTGGCCGGTGAAGGGGGTGCCGAAATAGGGGAAGAACGTGGTCCCGCTGCTGTTCGCGAAGGAGTGCCTGATGCCGCCGCTGTCGAACATCACGCAGGCGTAGGTGCGCGATGTGGCCTGGAACGATGTCGATGGCCCGCGGTCATCTCCTTCGAATTGGCCGATCCCGATGTCGCCGAATCTCTTGAAGGGAGCGTAGCGCCGAAACCACAGGCCGTAGGTTGCCATGGTCACTCCCCCTCTGGCCGCCCGAGACGCCCGGAAGCTCCGCCCGGCACCTCTTCCGGCAAGCGGCAAGCGAGGGAGCCCGCCTGGAGCCGGCCTGCCATCAGGAGGAATTCGGAGGTCCCTGGCCGGAGGCTACTCTTCTTCCCGGGAGGCGCACCATCAACACACAGCCCGCTGAAGACGGCAGCGCGGCTCGTGACGCCGAATTGGTCCCGATTGCGACGCCGCGGGCGTCCCGGCCAGCCAAGCTTGCACAACCCAGATTGTCGTGGATGCCGCTCCTACGGCATCGCTGCGCGCAGGCGCCGGTCGTAATCCGCTGCCAGCCCCTCCAGCGCCGCCGCGCCGTCGCCGGCGAAGGAGGAACCGTGCATCGTCGCCAGCGTCCGCGGGGCGAGCGCCGCGAGCCGGCGGATCGTGCGCCCCATCCCTGGATTGAGGCAGCTATAGCCGAACAGATCCTCCGCCGCGATGGACGGGCCGAGGATGTCGGACTGCGTCAGCGCCGGCCGGCCGTCGCCGGCATGGGTGAAGAGGTCGCCACAAAGCAGCGTGCCGGTCGTCTCCTCGAACATCACCCCCGCGTCCCAGCCATGCGGGACATGCGGCGTGTCGATGTAGCGCAGGCGCCGGCCGCCGATGTCCAGCACCTCGCCGTCGGCGAGGATGCGCGGCGCGCGGTCCGCCATGTCGTTCAGCGACACCAGGCAGCCGATCTGGCCATGCGCGACCTCGGCACGCGGGGCGATGGCGAGCCACTCGTTCATCGCGCCGCACTCATCGGCCTCGTAGTGGCCGAAGGCGATCCAGCGCAGCCGCTCGGGCGGCATGATCCGGGCCACCGCCTCGCGCACCGCGGGGAACATGCGGCGCAGGCCGGTGTGGAACAGCAGCGCCCCTTCCTCGCCCATGATGAGGAACTGGTTGAAGGTGAAGCCGGCCGGCGCGGCGATCTCCGGCACGAAGGTCGAGAGCCGGTAGAAGCCGTCGCCGATCTCGTCGATTCGCGTCTGCATCGGGTGAACCTCCGTCGGCCCCCGCCCTGCGCGACGGGGCCGATGGGCGCACATGATGCACGTGGCTCCGTCCGCCAATGTGTCGGATCGTGTTTCATGCGTTGCGCGCAGCGTTCCGGTCCGGTGCCGCGGGCTTGGCCGCCGCGGCGCCGGCCTGCGCGGCGCGCGCGATAGCGGGCTGCGCCAAGGCGGGATCCTCCTCACGGAAGGCTGCTGCTCGCGTGGCGGCCGGTCACCGAGCCAGATCAGTCTTTTCTGCACGGGCAGAAAGGCTTGACGGCTGTCTGTCCGCCCATTACTTAACCGTTCGGTTTCTTAACCAGACGGTAAAGCATTGGCCCCGGCCGACCGCCTCAGCCTCACCTTCGCCGCCCTCGCCGACCCGACGCGGCGCGCCATCCTCGCGCGCCTCGCCCAGGGCGAGACCTCGGTCACGGAACTCGCTGAGCCATTCGAGATGAGCCTGCCGGCCGTCTCCAAGCACCTGAAGGTGCTGGAGCGCGCCGGTCTGATCACGCGCGGCCGCGCGGCGCAGTGGCGCCCCTGCCGCCTGAACGCGGCACCGCTCAAGGAAGCGGCGGAATGGGTCGAGCACTACCGCCGCTTCTGGGACGAGAGCCTCGATCGCCTCGACACTTATCTGCAACGCCTGCAAGCGGGGGAGACGGACGATGGGGAACCGCAGTAACAGCGACGGCGCCGCCGCAGCGACGGCCGGGGAGTTCATCGTCAGCCGCACCTTCGACGCGTCGCGCGAGCGGGTGTTCGCGGCATGGACGGAGTGCGCGCACCTGATGCGGTGGTGGGGACCGAAGGGCTGCACCGTGCTGTCCTGCAGGAACGACCTCCGCCCCGGCGGCACTTTCCACTATGGCATGCGCATGCCCAACAACGGCCCGACGCTGTGGGGCAAGTGGGTGCATCGCGAGATCGTCCGCCCGGAACGCCTCGTCTTCCTCGCCTCCTTCGCCGACGAGGCCGGCAACACGGTCCGCAACCCGTGGAGCGCCGAGTGGCCGCTGGAGACGCTCTCGATCGCGACCTTCGCCGAGCAGGACGGGCGGACGACGATCACGCTGCGCGCCCTACCGCACGAAGCGACGGAGGCGGAGCGGAGGGCCTTCGAAGCCGCGCATGCATCCATGCGGCAGGGCTGGAGCGGGACCCTCGACCAGCTCGCGGACTATCTGGAGAGGAGAGGAAGCATGAAGCCCCAGGCGGTGATCCCCTACCTGACCGTCCGCGGCGCCTCCGAGGCGATCGCCTTCTACACGAAGGTGTTCGGCGCGGTCGAGCAGATGCGCCTGCCGGCGCAGGACGGCAAGCGCGTGATGCACGCGGCGCTGAGCATCAACGGCGGCAGCCTGTTCCTGAGCGACGAGTTCCCGGAGCAGTGCAGCGTCTCCGCGCCCGTGAACGGGCAGCAACCGCCGGTCGGAATCGTGCTCGACCTGGCCTCGCCAGCCGATGTGGACGCCACCTACCGCCGCGCCATCGAGGCCGGCGCGACGAGCACGATGGAGCCGTCGGACCAGTTCTGGGGCGCGCGCTTCGCGGCGCTCGTCGATCCCTTCGGCCATCGCTGGATGCTCAACGCGGCGCTGGAAAAGGCAGCCTGATACGCGGCCAGCCGACCCGCCGGCGAGCGGGCCGACGGCGCCGCCGCCCGGCCTCGCGACACGCAAGCGGACGAGTCTGCCCATGACGACAGCAAACCCCGCCCCCGCGGAATCCGCCGCCATCGGCCGCGACCTGGTCCTCACCCGCGAGTTCGACGCACCGCGCGAGGTCGTCTTCCGGGCGTGGACCGATCCCGTGCGGCTGGCGCAGTGGTGGGGCCCGCATGGCTTCAGCAATCCGGTCTGCGAGCTGGACCCGCGACCCGGCGGCGCGATCCGCATCCATATGCGCGGGCCGGATGGCACGACCTATCCGAACCGCGGCGTCGTCCGCGAGATCCTGGAGCCGGAGCAGCTTGTCTTCACCATGGCGCCGGAGGATGCCGAGGACCGGCCCATCTTCGAAGTGCGGACACTTGTGACCTTCGCCGAGGCGGGCCGAAGGACGCGGCTGACGCTGAAGGCCGAGGTCCTCGCCACGACGCCCGGAGCCACACGGTATCTTGCTGGCATGGAGCAGGGCTGGAGCGAGAGCCTCGAGCGCCTCGCCACGGCAGCGGCTGCGACACGGGCGGCCGAGGGGCCGAGTCTCCTCCTGGTGCGCCGCTTCCGGGCACCGCCGGCACTCGTCTATGCCGCGTGGACGCGGCCGGAGATGCTGGCGCAGTGGTGGGGGCCGCACCACACCCGCGTCGAGCGCGCCGAACTGGACGTGCGCGCCGGTGGCCGCTTCCGCGTCGTGCTGGTCGAGACGGACAACGGCCAACGGCACGAGGTCTCCGGCACCTACACCGAGGTCGAGCCCCAGCGGCGGCTGGTGTTCAGCTGGGCCTGGGCCAGCACGCCGGAGCGCGTCTCGCGCGTCACCGTCACTTTCCGGCCGGTGTCCGACGGGACCGAGGTGACGCTGGTCCACGACCGCTTCGCCGATGCCGACACGGCGACCCGCCACCGCCGCGGCTGGACGGAATCGCTCGAGCGCCTCACGGCGCACTTCGCCGCCGGCGGCGGCGCCTGACGCATCCGCGCACAGGGAGGAAGACGAGGATGATGGCCGAACCGCAGGCGGAGCACCGCTGGTTGCAGAGGCTCGTCGGCGAATGGAGCTTCGAGGCCGAATGTGCCGCGCCGGAGCCAGGACAGCCGGCGCAGAAATCGACAGGGGTGGAAACCGTGCGTACGCTCGGCGGCCTCTGGCTGGTTGCCGAGGGACGGGGCGAGATGCCCGGCGGCGGCGGTTTCGCGACGACGCTGATGACGCTCGGCTACGATCCGCGGCGCGGCCGCTTCGTCGGCACCTGGGCCGGCTCCATGATGACGCATCTCTGGATCTACGAGGGCACGCTGGACGCGGCCGGCAAGGTGCTGACGCTGGACACCGAGGGCCCCGACTTCACCGCCGAGGGGAAGCTCGCGAAGTACCAGGACATCATCACCATCGAGAGCGACGACCACCGGGTGCTGACCTCCCGCTGGCTGGGCGCGGACGGCCGCTGGCACGGCCTCACGACCGCGCACTACCGTCGGGTGCGGGGATAGGCCGCATGGCCGGGTCGGGCGGATTCTCGGCGCCACGGCTCGCGCGGCTGTCCGATGCGCTGCGCGGCCATGTCGAGCGCGGAACGCTGGCGGGCGCGGTCGCCCTGCTTTGGCGTCGCGGCGAGGTCCATGTCGAGGCGGTCGGCGTGCAGGATCTCGCGACCGGCACACCGATGCGGCGCGACACGATCTTCCGCATTGCCTCCCTGACCAAGCCCATCGCCGCGGTGGCCGCGATGATCCTGGTCGAGGAGGCGAAGCTGCGGCTGGACGACCCGGTGGACCCCTGGCTGCCCGAGCTTCGGGATCGCCGGGTGCTGCGCAGCCTCGACAGCCCGCTCGAGGACACGGTGCCGGCCGCGCGCTCGATCACGCTGCGGGACCTGCTGACCTTCCGCGCGGGCCTCGGTGCGGTCATGGCGCCGCCCGGCACTTTCCCGATCCAGCGCGCGCTGGCCGAGGCGGGGCTCGCCCCCGGCCCGAACCCGCCGGCGGTGCCGCCCGACGAGATGATGCGCCGCCTCGGCGCCCTGCCGCTGATGCACCAGCCGGGGGAGCGCTGGCTGTACCACACGGCCTACGACATCCTCGGCGTGCTGATCGCGCGCGTCGCCGGGCAGCCGCTCGAGGATTTCCTCGCCGAGCGGATCTTCGCGCCGCTCGGCATGACGGATACCGCCTTCGCCGTGCCCGAGGCGCAGCGCCATCGGCTGGCCGGCTGCTACCAGGCGGCGGCTGACGGCACGCTCATCGCCAGCGCGGACGCGCGCGACGCCGTGCTTCCTTCGGGCAGCACCGGGCTGTTCTCGACCGCCGGCGATGTCCTCGCCTTCGGGCGCATGATGCTGGGCTTCGGCCGGCTCGGCGAGCAGCGCATCCTCGCGCGCCCGACGATCGAGCTGATGACGACGGACCAGATCACCCCGGAGCAGAAGGCGGTTTCGCCCTTCTTTCCCGGATTCTGGGACCGGAGCGGATGGGGCTTCGGCGTCTCCATGATCACGCGCCGTGACAGCATCGGCGCGACGCCGGGCCGCTACGGCTGGGTCGGCGGCCTCGGCACCGCGTGGAGCAACGACCCGCGGGAGGAGATGGTGGCGATCCTGATGGTGCAGCGGCTCTGGGACCCGGTCGTGACCGCGATCCACGAGGATTTCTGGACGCTCGCCTACCAGGCGCTCGCGGATTGAGTGGCCCCTGCGGCCGGCCGGCCCTGGCGGTGCCCGGCGTGCCCTGTGTATGCGGCGGGAGCGGCCGCTCGGCTGCGGGCGCGCAATCGCCCCCTGGGATGACGGGCATACCTACTTCTTCGTATTCGGAAGCACCGGCCCTGCCCTGACGCTTCCGCACGCCCAACCGCGCTGCCGTGGATGCCTTCCACGCCGCCGGGCTCGCCCATGGCGGGCGTAGCGACGGCCCGCCGGGGCTTCGCGCGGAGGGCCATCCGCATTACTACGCGGCCTTCCCGCCCGATCCGGACGGCAACCCGATCGAGGCGGTCTGCCACCGAGCCCCGGCGCCGGCGGATCAAGCCGGACCGCACAGGACCTGAACCGCGGCACCACCACCATCCGTCCAGCGGAGCCCGCTGCCCATGAACCAGACCAACCCCCGCATCGAACCCGTGATCGGCCTCATCGGCGGCTCCGGCCTCTACGACATCGACGGGTTGGAGGACCGGGAGTGGCGCCGCGTCGAAACGCCCTGGGGCGAGCCCTCCGACGCGCTGCTGTTCGGGAGGCTCGCCGGCGTGCGCTGCGTGTTCCTGCCCCGCCACGGGCGGGGGCATCCGACGCCGCCCTCGGCGCTGAACTACCGCGCCAACATCGATGCGCTGAAGCGGGCGGGCTGCACGGAGGTAATCTCACTCTCCGCCGTCGGCTCGCTGCGCGAGGAGCTGCCGCCCGGGCATTTCGTGATCGTGGACCAGTTCATCGACCGCACCTTCGCGCGCGAGAAGAGCTTCTTCGGCCAGGGCTGCGTCGCGCATGTCTCGATGGCGCATCCGGTCTGCGCGCGGCTCGGCGACGCGCTGGAGAGCGCGGCGCGCGGGCTCGGCCTGCCGGTGACGCGCGGGGGCACCTACCTCGTCATGGAGGGGCCGCAGTTCAGCACCAAGGCGGAGAGCGAGCTCTACCGCTCCTGGCGCTGCGACGTGATCGGCATGACCAACATGCCGGAGGCCAAGCTCGCCCGCGAGGCGGAGCTCTGCTACGCGACGGTGGCGATGGTGACGGACTTCGACTGCTGGCACCCGGAGCACGACCACGTCACGGTGGAGCAGGTGGTGAAGGTCCTGTTCGCCAATGCGGACAAGGCGCGCGCCCTGGTGAAGGCGGTGGTGCCGGCGCTCGGCGCCGCGACGCGCGGCCCCTGCCCGCATGGCTGCGACCGCGCGCTCGACAATGCCATCATCACCGCGCCGGAGAAGCGCGATCCCGCGCTGCTTGCGAAGCTCGACGCGGTGGCAGGGCGGGTGCTCGGGGCCACTCCGACCGGGGGCTGACGCACGACGCAAGCGCGCCCGCCCTCGTGGGGGCCGGGTCAGCTTCGCTCCGTGTCGTCAGCATGTGGCGCCGGTCACGCTCGTCCCCGCCGCCGGCGCGGTCGGAGTCGGGACCGGGGCGCGTGCTGCGTGGGCAGGGCATGGCGCTCACCGGTCCTGCTGGTAGCCCTGGATGGCAAGGTTGCGGTCCTTCGATTCCTTGTTCCGCTCCGCGGCCATGTCGCCCTCACGGGCCTCGGGAGCAGAGGGGCTGACCGCGGGCGGGACTGGCGGCGGATGGGCATTTGACAAGGGACAGCCCTGCGAAGGGGC
>JADGHI010000059.1 GCA_019689515.1 Acetobacteraceae bacterium
CGCCTGCGCTGCTGTAGCTCAGTGGTAGAGCACTCCCTTGGTAAGGGAGAGGCCGCGAGTTCAATCCTCGCCAGCAGCACCAGCCCAACCCGTTGATACGGCGGGCGATCCAAGGAATCTCTGGGCTTGGCGATCGGCCTTGGCACAAGAGGCTGGTCCAAGTGGTTCTCCCAATGGCACGTCCTCAACGCCGCGGCGTACGCGGCATCTTGCTCGCCCGGAAGGACGTCCCTGAGCCGCTCCGGCCCACCGTCGGGAAGCGTGAGCTTCGGAAGACGCTGAGGACCGCGAACCCCACGGAGGCGCGCCGCGCGCACGCCGAGGCGATGGCGCAGTTCGAGGCGATCCTTGCGGCAGCGCGCGCGCCGCTCGCCGGGAAGACACAGCGTCTGCCACCGCGCGACCTCGCGGTCTTGGTGGGCGAGTGGTACCGGGCGGAGGCCGGCAGGATCGACGCGGCTCCCCGCTCGGCGGAGACGCGTGAGCTCGAGCGAGACTTCCTGGTGGAGCGGGTGCCAGGGCCGATAGGCGGCGAGAGCGACCCGGAAGGCCTGTCCGAACGCACCTTCGAGCCCCAGCCGCACGACCTTGCGGAGGCCGCAGAGTGGCTTCGCGAGCGCGGCGTGCGGGCGACGCGGCGACGGTCCGAGAGGCCGCCGTGGCACTGTTCGGGGCCCGGTCGGGCTGGCACACCGCGCGCTGCGCCGGGCCCACGGGGACAGGCCGGACGAAGACGACACCGCGGCGAGAGTCCCCGCTCCGCTCTCGGTGCCAACGCCGCCGGCCGACGCGCCCGACGCCAAAGCATGGACCGCGCTGCCGTCCAGGGAGTTCCTGCGAGCCTGGCAGACCGAGCGGACTCCCGCGCGGGCGACAGTGAAACGGTACGCCGCCTCGTTCGGCCAGCTAGTCCGCGTTCTCGGCTTCGACAACGTGCACAGAATCACTGCGGCGGATGTGGTGGCTTTCAAGGCTGCGCGGCTCGCGGGGGGCCGCACGGCGGACACGGTGGCCGATGACGTGCTCGCATGCGGTGCCGTGTGTAAGTGGGGCGTGCTGAACGGACTCCTTGCGACGAACCCGTTCGCCGGCTTGGCGCCCCGCCCGAACCGGCGTGGCCCGGCCAGCCGGGTCGGCTACGACGACGATGACGCGCGGCGCATCTTCGTTGCGGCACGCGGTGAGACGGGCTGGCTGCGCTGGCTGCCGTGGCTTCTGTGCTTCACCGGGGCCCGCAGCGGGGAGTTCGCTGAGCTCCGGCGTGGCGACGTTCGGCAGGATGGCGGCGTCATGGTTCTCGACATCCGTCCGAACGAGGACCGCGCGGGGAAGAACGCGACGTTCCAACGGCTCCTGCCGCTGCACCCCGCCCTGATCGAAGAAGGCTTCCTCAGCTATGTCGAGTCGCTCCCGGCGGCGCCTGGAAGGCCCCTGTTCCCCGACCTCGCCGTGGCCGCGGACGGCTCACGCACCACTACGGCCACCACGATCCACGGCCGCTGGGTCCGGAGTAGGGTTGGCATCACGGACCCCCGCAAAGCCCGCGCACGCCTGGCGCCACCGCATGGAAGACGAGCTCCGGAAGGTCCGCGCCCACCCGGAGGTCCAAGACGCGATAACCGGCCGGTACAACCCGCGGAACGCTGGCGCGGGCTACGGCCGGGGGTTCCGTGGGATGCCCGCGGAGGTTCTCCGGGAGCTCCGTCGGGTCCCCTCGCCGCTCGCCGAGCAGGACGCAGAGACATCCTTCTCCCCCCACCGGAGACATGCCGCGTGCGGCCCGCAGGAGAGTCGCTGTGTCGACGCCAGGGCCGACCGCTAGGGCACGGGAGCCCGGACCACGCCGGAGCCGCTGGCGACTCTCCCAGGCCAGTCAGCGACTGCGTCGGCGGTGCCCTGCGACGTCCGTGCGGGCGGTTGACGCGGCGACCGGTCAGCTCGGGAGGCCGTTCGGCGCGGGGAAGGTGACAACCACTACGGTGCCGGCGCCGCCGGGTCCGGCCGTCACGACCATCTCGCCCCGCACCCGCTTGGCGAGCGCCTCGACCAGCTGCAGCCCGAGCGAGCGACCCTTCGCGCGCCCCGCGGCGGCGGCGGACATCATGCCACGCCGTCGTCCGCGACCCGCAGGCGCATCCGCCCACCGCCCACGGCGCGCAGGTCCACGCGCACGCGCCCTGCGCGGCCCTCGGGGAAGGCGTACTTCAGCGCGTTCGTCAGCGTCTCGCCGACGATCAGGCCGAGCGACACCACCACATCCGGCCCCCAGAGCGCCTCCTCGGCCTCCACCTCGACCCGCACCGGCGACGGCCCCTCCGCCGCGGGCGGCGCGAAGGCCTCCGCCGTCTCCCGGCACAGGCGGCGCAGGTAGGCGGCGACGTCGACGGCGCCGGGGCTGTCGCCCTGGTAGGCGAGCAGGGCGTGCACCTCGCTGACGCGCCGCAGCCGCCCCATCGCCGCCTCCAGCGCCGCGCGGCACGCCGGGTCGGCGACCTGGCGCGCCTGCACGGCGAGTAGCGCGACCGCGATCTGGAGCGCGTTCTTGGTCCGGTGGTTGACCTCGCGCACCAGGAAGTCGCGGAAGCGGACGTCCTCCTGGCGCTCGGCCAGCGCGTCGCGCAGCAGCGCCTCGGTGCGCCGCCGCCGCTCGACCTCCGCCGCCAGCCGCGCGGTGGCCTCGTCCATCCGCCGCGCCCGGGCCTCCACCTGCCGCTCCAGCGCGTCGCGCGCCGCGCGGAGCTCGTGCTCGCGCCGCACCCGCTCGGTGACGTCCATGAAGGAGGCGAAGTGCCGGACCACCCGGCCGTCTTCGACGACGGGGGAGACGAACATCGACACCCAGGCCTCGCGGCCGTCCTTGGCGCGGAACGGCACCTCCTCGACGACCGACCGCCGCGCCGCCATGGCCGCCTCGACGCGCGTCGCCACCTCCGGGTCGGCGTGCCCGCCGACGAGGAAGAAGTAGTTCTGGCCGAGCACCTCGTCGCGGTCGTAGCCGCACATCGCGAGGAAGGCGGCGTTGGCGTAGACGATCGGGTTGTCGACGACGGTGGGATCGGTGACCACCATCGGCATGCGGGTGGTCTCGACCGCCGCGACGAAGGGGCCGCCACGCATCAGCGCCTCGCGCACGCCGACCTCGGCGGCCGCCCGATCGGCGCGGTCGTGGGAATGTTCCTCGAATTGCATGGCCGGCGCTCCTCGCGGTGGCGATTCCAGTCGCTTTCCCCGCCGAGGGTTTCCGGCCGGGCGCATGCCCGGTTTCAACTCCGACCGCGCAGTCGGCCTGTGTGCTTCCAGGGTCCGGGGACGCTACGGCCCGCCTGATTGCGTGCGGACGCGGAGTGGCGTGCCCTGGCCGGTGGTGGCCGTGGTCGTCGTGTCGAGCGGCATGTGATGTCCTTCAGAACGCGAAGGGCCCGCGCGGCTGTCTGCCGGCGAGCCCAGGGTGGTCGGGAAGGCGGTTGGCGGTGGGCGCTAGCCCTGTAGCGACTGCGCGGCGCCTGCGCGGCATGCCGCGAGGTCGAGCGGCGGACACAAGGGGCATGCGCGGCTCATCGCCGGGCGGTGGGCACCCTTGTCCTTAGGCGTCGGCATATTGGCACTGCGCCGCAGTCCGCCGTGCGCGCCGGCCACCGGGTCCGGCCCCGTGAATGACGGGGCCAAGCGCTCATCTTCCGGTCCACGCGGACACCGCATGTCGCACGAGGCCGCAGCCCCGCAGGTCAGGACGACACGGCGGGCCTAGATGCCGGGCTATACAGTCTTCTCGGACACACGATGCGGCCCACCCGACAGGACTTCCATGGCTACATTAGTCCAGCGGCCGACACGACCCGGGTCACGCCCCAGCGGACCGCCGCTGGTCCCTCGCGTCCCATGCCTACAAGAGGAACACCGTGAGGGCGAGCGCAGCGTTGACCACGAGGCGCGCGTGGCGCGGCTCGATCCGGTAGGCGCGGGCGAGCTCCGGCCGCAGGGCGTGCGCGCGGTCTTGTCGTCGCGGCGCCCCTGGAGCCCGTCCACCATCGCCGCCATCGCGCCCGCCACCTTCGCCAGGTCGGGGTCCGGCATCGCCGCCGGGTCCGCGTTGAGCGCGGGCTTCACCGTGGCCCAGAGGGTGTTCAGGGTGCGCCTGGCGGGCGGCGTGAGGCCCCACGCCGCGACCATCTCCCCGAGCACGGCCTCGACGATGTTCGCCGCGGCCGACAAGGCGTCGCGCGGGTGCGCCGCCACGCGCTGCGCCAGCGTGTCGAACTCGGCCTCGATGGCGGGCAGGCTGCGCGCGCGGATGAGGTCGTGGAGCTGCCGCGCCGCGACCTGCACCCCGCCGCGCGTGATGTACCCGCCGCGGACGTAGGCAAGCCCGGCCTTCGCCAGGCCATCCTCATGCGGTCGCGCAGCGCGTTGCGCGCCTGGGCGGGATGGGAGGCGTAGCCGGTCAGGGACTCGTCCCATGCCTCCTCGCCGGGCACGACCTCCTCCATGAAGCGGTGCAGCAGCCGCCCCAGGACGGCGAGCGCCTCGTGGGGCATCGCGGCGTTCACCCGCCGCAGCCACGCCAAGCAGCGCGCCGCCTTGCTGCTCCCGTCGGGGGCGTCGCCCGGCGCGCCGGCCTCGGTGAACAGCACGTCGAGGGTCGCCCAATGTGTAGGCTTCGGTCAGCACGTCGACCGCCGTCGCCATCACCGGGGCTGGGATGGTCACGACGCGCGCTCCCGCTGCGCCGCCGCCGGGCCCTCGCCGAGGATGCGGTACACGCTCGCCCGGCCGATGCCGAGGCGCCGGGCGATCTCGACCGGCCGCACCCCCTCGGCCTTCAGCCGCCGCACGTCCTCCGCCTGGCGCCGCGCGGTGGGCACCCGGCCACGGTACTTGCCCTCGGCCTTGGCCTTGGCGATGCCCTCGCGCTGGCGCTCCAGCATCAGGCCGCGCTCGAACTCCGCGATGGCGCCGAGCATGGTCAGCATCAGCTTCCCCGTCGGGGTGCCGGTGTCGAGCTCGGCGCCGCCCATCTGCAGCACCCGCAGGCGGACGCCCTTCGCCTGCAGGCGCGCGACGGTGGCGAGGAGGTCGGCGACGGAGCGGGCCAACCGGTCGAGCCGGGTCACGACCAGCGCGTCGCCCGCGCGGACGAACTCGAGGGCCGCCTCGAGCTGCGCCCGCTTGGCGACGGAGGACACCCGCTCGGCGAACAGCTTGGTGCAGCCGGCCGCCTCGAGGTCGCGGCGCTGCGCCTCGAGCCCGGCCTCCTGCTCCGCGGTCGAGGTCCGCGCGTAGCCCACCAGCATCGCCATGGTCCGCCCCCTGGTTCCGGCGGACTGTCCTGCACGGGTCTATGACGACACTGTCTCGTTCCGTCTCGAAGTGCGAGCCTATTCGTGTGAGACGGTTCGCGCGTGCGATGAGACGACTCTCTGAGGCAGGCCCGTGCGAGACGTCTCACGGCCCAATGCGACGCGTCACGGCCTGCGCGGCGGCGTAACCGCGGGGTCCCACTGGCAATCCGCAGGCGAGGTCGCGGCGCCGCGCTGCGCGTCATGGGTCCAGCGTTGGCCGGCCACCCCCTACGCCTTCGTTCGCTGGCTTCCCAAAGTCGGGTTGAAGGTCGTCGCTGTCGTTACCGCTCGTCGGTGTGGCCTTCGAGACCCCCTGCCCCTTCGACCTAGCGATCTCTGGGGAGACCGGTCCTGTCTTGGTTCCATCCCAGGTGGTGAGGTATCGCGCGGGCGGCCCTACGGTGCCCCGCAGTGTAGCCGGTACTAGCACCTCGGCCGTCCCAGCACTCGCTGTGTCCTCGTCAGTTAGGGGGACGCTGAGGGTGCCCTATGCGGATCGCGGTCTCGTCTGGCGCCAAGTCCCTCCGCTTGGTACAAAGCCTGCGTAGGCCGGACGTTGAAAGGCCCGGATTCATTGGATTTCGCGCTGGAGTTGGACCCTTCAATCCTCGCCAGCAGTACAGCGAATGCAAGGGAAATCCAGGGCGTTAGGGAGCCAGCCGGGCGAGCGTGGCGCGTCAGAATGTGACCGGACGTGACGCGAACGGG
This sequence comes from Acetobacteraceae bacterium, assembly GCA_019689515.1. GTDB lineage: Bacteria > Pseudomonadota > Alphaproteobacteria > Acetobacterales > Acetobacteraceae > Caldovatus. The sequence goes on from JADGHI010000059.1 coordinate 6,048, forward strand.
CGGGGAATCTGGCACACGGCTGCCACACTGCCCGACCTACCGCTCCCGGCCTCCTGAGTGCCGCCGGCGCGTGGGCCTTTTCCCCGCTTCTCCGGTATCATCCCGGTCGGCTGATGCGGCGCGGCCGCACTGCCCGCGCAGCCGTCGCCGTGCCGAAGTCGCCGCCCAGCCCATTCGGGTTCGGGGGCTGGAATCAACGAAACCCCGCCCGCGCAGCGCCCGTACCCGCGCGCGACGACCTGCCGGTGCTGCCGCCGCAGTACCTTACCTCCTCGCGCATGGCCTGGATGGCTGCGAGGTCACAGTGCTGTTCGGCTCGGAGAGGCCGCCGGGCCTCTTTGTCCGGCGCGGCGTCGTCCGGTTCGACTTGCGCCCGACCAGGCCACGCTGCTGCTGCGCTGGCTCCGCTGATACGCCGCGCTGCCGATGCGGGACGTGGACGGCCGGGAAGTGCGGGCCCTGTTCGGCCCTGAAGGGCCGAGGCTGGTGCTTGAGCGTGGCGCCGGTGCGGCTCGCGCTGCCGCCCGCGGAAACTGAGAGGCTTCGCGCCTGGCTGCCGTCCCGGGTGGACGGAACACCGCTGCCGGGCGGCCAGCTACGCGCCGTCGTCAATTGTGCGGTGCGAAAATGCACTTGTGGGAGGGTGGTGCCGCCCCTATCTCATGCGGCGCGGCAAGGCGGTTCGCCGCCACGCTGCATTCTTGGACGTTTCCTCCCTAAACTCGGCGGTGCCTTCGGGCACCGCCTCTTTTTTGCCCCATTCGCCGACCGGGCGCCAGCCCTGTCGGCGCAGCGCGTTCCCGGACGGCCGCCAGAGCGTCGGCTGCTCCGCCGGCCGCGGCTGCCCCGGCCGCCAGGCCGCAGCCAGCAGTCCCAGGCCGCCCCACTCCTCGGCCGGGATCGGGTGCGGGCCGGTCCGCAGCAGAAGCCGCGCGAACGCCGTCGCCAGTCGGTCGTGCCCCCTCGACCGCGCGCCAGACCGCCGCCCCGCCGGGCGCCATCACCACCGCCGCGCAGACCGCCGCCCCCCACGCCATCGGGCATCGGTGCACCGAGGGCGCACCGGACAGAGGGACAAGGGGGCTTTCGTTCCAGCTCCGTTCCTGTGCCAGTCTGCCGCCATGGTCCGCGCCCCGCCCCCGACACGCGACACCCTCGCCGACTGAGCCGCCTGGCGGATCGGGGCCCAATGCCGGTGCAAGACCGTGTACCGCTCGTGCCGGAGATCAGCCCGCGAGTGGTGCCCGGAGCACGGGTGCAGGACATCGTGGAGCGCCTCCGCTGCCGCGCGTGCGGGCAGCGGCCTAACGAGGCCGCAATGATGGACGAGTCTCGGGCGGCGAATTCGATCGGGACCGGGCTATTTGGCGTGCCACGCCGGCTGCCGATGCCTAGAACGGCGCGAAGCTTCGCCACCTCGTCCAAGCTTGGAAGCAGGCACCACCGCCGGTGGATCGCCAGGCCAGACGGACGCGGAGTGCGGCTCCCTGTCCGGCCGGCGCACAACGGGTGACATTCCGCACTTCGTTATCCCCATCGGTCGCGCGACTTTCCGCGTTTCGTTGCTACCTGAGATTGACTCGTCATAATCGTTAACCATACATTACGAAAGCAATGCCCGCGTGAGCACTACCGTGAAACGTCGCGCTGGCGTGCTGCGCCCACGTTCCGGGGTCGTGCGTTGAGCCAATATCAACCGCCGTCCCGGCGGCTCCTGCTGGAATTTGGCGCATGAGCGGCATCGGTGTTTGGGGAAACGTGAGCCTCCTCCCACTCGATCTCGTCGGACACGCCACGGCGGGCGACGACATATTTTACGGTGACTTCCTCGCCCAACTCGGGCTGAACGGCCTCCTCCTGCTCAAGCTTGGTCTGCCGTCCCACAACGACGTAGACGGCCTGGCCGGCAACGACCCGCTCCAGGGGAATCGCGGCAACGACACGCTGCGCGGCTCACAGGGGGATGATTTGCTTGAGGGCGGCGACGGAAACGACTCGCTGCTCGGTGGCGAGGATGCCGACACCCTGTACGGCGGCAAGGGAAACGACGTCCTCGAGGGCGGTGCGGGCGCCGATTACCTTCACGGCGGACCAGGCGTGGACACGCTGATCGGCGGCTTCGGCAACGACCTCTATGTGGTCACGAATCGGAACGAGGTGCTCGTCGAGAATCCGGGCGAAGGCCGGGACACCGTGCGGTCCGGGGTGCTCAGCTGGACGCTGGACGACAACTTCGAGGACCTCATCCTGATGGGCAAAGCGGTCCGCGGGACCGGCAACGCGTTGGACAATCGCATCACCGGCAGCAAGCAGGACAACCTGCTCTTCGGTCGAGCCGGCGACGACACGCTGCTCGGCGGGTACGGCGACGATACCCTAGTCGGAGGGAATGGCCTCGACCGCCTCGTCGGGGGCGAGGGCGCGGATGCATTCCGGATCACCGGGCCCAATTCCGGGCGCGACTTCATCATGGACTTCACCAGCGGCGTGGACGTGATCGAGATCATGGGCTCCACCTTCGCTGGCCTCACTCCGGGCGAGCTGGCGGCCGAACGCTTCGCCGCGAACGCTGCCGGCGCGGCCACCGGCCCCTTCGCGCAGCTCGTCTACGATACCGATGATGGCCGCCTCTTCTGGGACAGCAACGGAACGGATCCCGGAGGCCGCACGCTTATCGCCGTGCTGCAGGGCGCGCCCACGCTGACGGCCAGCGACATCGTTGTGATCGGATGAGCGCCTGACCGGCGCGCAGCGACCGCCAGTGGTCCGCGGTGCGTTGCTTGCGTGGCAGCCTACCCGCCGGATGAACCTCGGCGCCGTCCGCTGCACGAAACCGTCAGGGTGAGTTGGGCGCCCGCCAGGATCCCGAATCCTGTAGGTAGAGGCTGGGTGCCTGCCAGGGGGCGAGACTCGCAGTATCGGCAATTTTGCAGTGCAAGGAACGCAATTGCGAAGGAATGAGGCCGCCTCTACCTCACGCGACGCAGCGCGGCGGTTCGCCGCCACGCTGCATTCTTGGACGTTTCCTCCCTAAACTCGGCGGTGCCTTCGGGCACCGCCTCTTTTTTGCCCCATTCGCCGACCGGGCGCCAGCCCTGTCGGCGCAGCGCGTCCCCGGCCAGCCGCCAGCCGGAGCGTCGGCTGCTCCGCCGGCCGGGGCGGCCCCGGCCGCCAGAGCCGCAGCCAGCAGTCCAGGCCGCCCGCTCTTCGGCCGGGATCGGGTGCGGGCCGGTCCGCAGCAGCCGCCGCGCGAACGCCGTCGCCAGCCGGCCGGTCGTGCCCCTCGACCGCGCGCCAGACCGACACTGCGTCGGGCGCCACCACCGCCGTCGCGCAGGCCGCCGCCGCATGCCGGGCGCTCGCCGCGTGGCGCAGCACGTCGAGAACCCCGCAGCCCAGCTCGATCTGCCACCAGCCCCCGGCCGGGCGGGTCGCGCCACAGCCCGACCACCGCGGGCGGCTCACGCGGCGCCCGGTAACCGTCGAGCGCCTGCTGCCGGCCCTCCGCAAAGGGCCCCCGCCGCCAGCAGCAGACCGCCGTGGCTGCGGGCCGGCGTGACGAGACGCTCCCCCGGCACACGCCGCGGACCATCGGCGATCTGGAAGGGCGCGGCGCCATCGACATGCCCCCGCCCGACACGACCGTGGCCATGAGGTAGAAGAGCCGGTCCTCGACCCCGGCACGCGCGGGGATCTTTGCGCAACCGTTGCGCGGATCGCGCCCGCCCGCATGTGGGCCGTCATTACCCCGCCAGGGTCACCCGCCCGTGATCCAGCACCTTGGTGCCCCGGGTAGGGACGGAGGCGCGGAAACGTACGGTCCGGCCTTGTCGCCACATCTCCACCGAGATCGTCTCGCCCGGGAAGACCGGCGCCGAGAAACGCGCCTCGATGTCCAGGATCGAGGCCGGATCGTATCCACCCACCGTCTTGAGCACGGCGTGGGCCGCGACGGCGAAGGTGCACATGCCGTGCAGGATCGGGCGCTCGAACCCCGCCCGGCGCGCGACGGCAGGCTCGGCGTGCAGCGGGTTGCGGTCCGCGTTCAACCGGTAGAACAGCGCCTGGTTGGCGAAGGTCGGCATCTCGGCCACGACGTCGGGCGGCGTCGCGTCCGGCACCGGCTCAAGCGCGGGCACCGGCGCCTCGCGCGGGCCGCCGAAGCCGCCATCGGCGCGCGCGAAGCTCGTCTGGAGCAGCGTCGCGAGCGGCTCGCCCGTGGCATCGTCCACCAGGCGGCGCTCCTGGTAGATCAGCGCCCCGCGGCCCTCGCCCTTGTCCACGACGCCGACCACGCGGGTGCGGCCGCGGACCGTGGCAGCCGTCGGGAGCGGACGACGGTGCAGCACGACGCGCTGCTCACCATGCACGACCTTGCTCCGGTCGATGCCGGAGCGCGGATCCGCCATCCACGGGCCGGGATGGCAGAGCACCGCCGGCAGGGTCGGGAAGACGGCGAGGTCCTTCTCGTAGACGTAGCGCAGCTCGCGCTCGTCCATCGGATCGGCGCAGAGGCCGACGCTGAGGGCGTAGAACATCGCGTCCCGCGCGTCGTAGCGCTGGACGACGTCCTCGAAGGGCCAATTCAGCAGGCGGTCGACGTCGATGGCCACGAAACCCCTCCGCGCCGGATCAGTCCTTCTTGGCCAGGCTCTGGAGCTGGAACCCGACCGAACTGTCGAACAGCTCGAGCATGTTCTGCAGGCTCCAGCCGCCGAAGACGAAGGCCTCCGCGACCTCGCGCGGCGGCGACCAGAGGGCGAGCTTGTCGCCGCCGATGGAGATGATCTGGCCGTTCACATGCGCGGCCCGGTCGCTCGCCAGGAACAGCGCGAGCGGGGCGACCTCCTCCGGCGTGCCGCGCCGGCGGACGCTCGACCCCGCCCAGGAGGCGTCGCGGCGGGCGCGCACGGAGGCCGGGATGGTTGCCGTCATGTCGGTCTCGGCGCGCGGAGCGAGGGCGTTGACGGTGATGCCATACTTGTTGAGCTCCTGCGCGACGGTGAGGGTGAAGCCCACCAGCCCCGCCTTCGCCGCGGAGTAGTTCGCCTGGCCCACATTGCCGAGCAGGCCGGAGCGCGAGGTGACGTTGATGATCCGGCCCGTGCCCTGCTGGCGCATCCGGCGCGAGGCGAAGCGCGTGCAGAGGAACGCGCCGCGGAGGTGGGTCGCGATGACGGCGTCCCACTCCTCCTCCTCCATGTTGAAGACCATGCGGTCGCGCACGATGCCGGCGTTGTTGATCAGGATGTCGAGCCGGCCGAAGGCCTCGCAGGTGCGCTCGATCATCGGCTCGACCACGGCGCGGTCGGCGACCGACCCCGGCGCGGCGAGGGCGCGTCCGCCGGCCTCGGTGATCTCCCGCGCCACCGCCTCGGCGGAGGCGGCGTTGATGTCGTTGACCGCCACGGCGGCGCCCTCACGGGCGAAGGCAAGCGCGAGGGCGCGCCCGATGCCACGGCCCGCCCCCGTGATCAGCGCGACCTTGTCCTCCAGCAGCACGGCGCCCTCCATTCCTTCGGATGAAAGGTATTATACCCGCTGCAAGGTTCGCAGCAAAGGGGCTGAGCAACGAGGCACATCCGCTGTTAAGATAGAGGTTTATCAGCGGGCGGATGATCGGAGGACGGCGCGGCGCGGGCGGGTCGTTTGACAGCCGGGCGGCCCCCCATAGGATGCCCGGCCGCGCGGCAGGCCGCCCCCAGGACCCGGCCGCGAGTTTGAGGAATGGACGAGGCATCATGAAGCCGGACGAGACGCACATCGCCACTTCCGACGAGCGGTCAATCACCGTCCGGGGCAAGGACCTCGTCAACGAGCTGATCGGCCATCTGACCTACACCGAGATGGCGTTCTTCCTCATCCGCGGCCGCCGCCCGACCCGCGCCGAGACCACCATCCTCGACGCCTGCCTCGTCACCCTGATGGAGCACGGCCTGACCATAAACACCCTCGCCGCCCGCTTCGTCGCGAGCGCCGTGCCGGACCAGATCCAGGTGGCGATGGGGGCGAGCCTGATGACCATCGGTGACACCTTCGTCGGCACCATGGAGGGCTGCGCGCGCATCCTGCAGGAGGGCGTGCGCGCCGGCGGCGACCCCCGCGCCTACTGCGCCGAGGTGGTGCGGAAGTACCGCGCCGAGAAGCGCGCCGTGCCGGGCTTCGGCCACCGCTTCCACAAGCCCGACGACCCGCGCACGCCGCGCCTGCTCGCGGTCGCACGCGAGGCCGGCTGCAAGGGCGACCACATCCGCCTGCTCGAGGTGCTCGCCGAGGAGGTGGACCGCGCCGCGGGCCGCCACCTGACGATCAATGCCACCGGGGCGATCGGTGCGCTGCTCTCCGAGATCGGCTTCGAGCCGGAGGTGATGCGCGGGCTCGCCGTCGTCTCGCGCAGCGCCGGGCTGGTCGCGCACATCGCCGAGGAGCGCCGCTCCGGCTCCGCCCGGCTGATCGAGCGGCTGGCCAAGGAGCACGTCCGCTACCGCGACCCGGACGGGGAGGGCTGA
>JADGHI010000060.1 GCA_019689515.1 Acetobacteraceae bacterium
GCCTCGGGCTCTGCGGGGTGGCGTTGGCAAAGCGGTGGGGGTGGATCGGGGCAGGTAAACCTTGCGGGGTGCTGTTGGTGGCGGACGCGCGCGCCGTCTCAGGCCGCGATCACGCTCGGTGGGAACACCCACGGCGGGCGGCGCTGTCTCGGAAGCGCCTGGGCCCCAATAGCGTGTCGCTGGGCGGATCGACCTGGGCCGGTTCCTGCTCCCGGGGACGGCGACGTTCACTTGGGCGCGGTCATGCCGCCACTGATCCGGAAGAGGTTGGGGCAGTTTCGGGTCACGTGGGCGCCGAGCGCATGGCCTGGCGAACGGGATGCAGGCGGGGAAAGGAGCCGCCGTCCTCGCCCGGTTGTGGCTGGGTCTGTCAGCCTCGGACACGCTTTGATGGAAGGCGCGGCCTGTCTCCCACAAGCGGCCGGCTGCGCCTGAGCATGGGATAACAGCAAAGTGCCGATGCGGCCAGGAGTAAAGAAGGCTCCGGCTCGACTTGGTCCTGATATGCGCGCCGATCAAACATTTGTAGATTATTTTGGCCCTGCTTGTTCGCCTGTCGCGCGTTATGATTATTCGTTAGCCGATCAATTACGGCGCCGTGCTGGCGTTTGGCGGCGTGCCCACGCAAGCTTGACCGGTGTTGGCCTGTCGGCTGGGCGCGGGCGCCGCGAAGATGTGGGCCATGCCGAACACCGCCCTCCGTTCTATCCCCGCCGTCCGCGGCAGCGACGACAGCCGGAGCGCCTTCCCATACGCTGTGCCGCTGCGGCATCTCTCCGCGGCCGACCTCGGCGCCGACCGGTTTCAGCGCGCCTTCGACGCGTGCTGTGCCGCCGCGACCCGCTTCGGTGGCCCCGACTGGACGGCGGAGGCCGTGCACGCGGCGCCCGGCCGCACGGGCTACGTCTTCCACTTCGCACGGCCGCTGCCGTCGCTGCGCTTCTCCGCCTACGCCGCGGCCGTCCTGGCCGCCGGCCGTCCGGTCGCCCTCCCCGCCGACGACGCGGCGCCCTGAGACGGACCGGCCGCCGCCGCACTGGGAGAGTCCTGGCCGATCGGCGCTGAGGCTGGCCGGTTAGCGCTCGCCTGCTGTCATCAGGTCCTGATAGGCGGCGTGATGGCGCAGGATGGAGGCGACGAAGGGACAGCGCGGGACGATCTTGAGGTGCTCCCGACGCGCCGCGTCGAGCGCGGCGCAGACCAGGGCCGCGCCGGTGTCGCTTCCAGCGTAGGCGCGCGGGATCTCGGTGTGGGTGAAGACGATCCGCTCGCCATCGCGCTCATAGGCAACGAACGCCACCGCGTCGCCGATGGCCATCTCGTAGCGGCGCAGGCGCTCGTTGTTCCTGACTTCAGTGGGCATGGCGCGCCTCCCTGGGTCCCGCTTACAACGGCCCGTGGCGCAGATGGCTGCGGAAGGAGCGGTCGTGGCGCGGGCGGATCGTCCGCTGCTGGCGCCGCGCCTGGCCCGGCTCCCGCCGGCAGCGCCATTCACGGGCCGGTTTCAGGCGTCCGCGCCGACTCACGCGATACTCGGACCGGGTGAAGCTGCCTCCGCCGACATCGTCCGCAGGCTCGACAGCGCCTTGCCGCGCGCACATCGGGCCCTTTGCCGGGCAGGGTCCGAAACGGTCCTGGCCCGATCGGACAGCGGGGGCTAGAGCATGGGCACCCACGTCGAAGGTGAGTGACCCGCGCATGTTCTACGAGCCCAGGCTTGGCCACGGCCTGCCCTACGATCCCTTCAAGGCGATCATCGCGCCGCGGCCGATCGGCTGGATCTCGACGGTCGATCCGGAGGGGCGCGCGAACCTTGCGCCCTATAGCTTCTTCAACGCGGTCCACTCGCGCCCGCCCATGATCGCCTTCACCAGCGAGAGCATGAAGCACAGCGCGGCCAACGCCATCGCCACCGGCGAGTTCGTGTTCAACCTCTGCACTCGCCCGCTCTTCGACGCGATGAACATCTCCTCCGACACCTTCCCCGGGGGTGTGAGTGAGTTCGAGGCCGCGGGGCTGGCCACCGCGCCGAGCCGCATTGTGAAGGCGCCGCGCGTCGCGGCGTCGCCCGCCGCGCTGGAGTGCCGCGTGGTGCATTCGATGCGCTTCCACGATGTGGACGGCAACGCGCTCGAGGGATGGATGATCATTGGCCAGGTCGTCGGCGTGCACATTGACGACGCCTACCTTCGCGACGGCCGCTTCGACACCGCCGCGGCGCAGCCTCTGGCGCGCTGCGGCTACCGCGACTACGCGACGGTCACCGAACTGTTCGAGGCCCTGCGCCCGACCGATGGCGGCGCCTATCAGCCCGGCCAGCGGGATCGGTGACGCATGCGGGCGTGGCACTTCCGCGGCCCCGTTCTGCAAGCGGGCGTGCCACCCGCACTCTCACTCGCCGCGGCACAGGATCGCTTGTCTGCGCGGTGGCGGAAGGGTGGCTGAACAGCGCCAGCACGGCTCATCCTGCGGAGTGTGGGTGGCTCCGGCGCAAGCACCTGATAGTCGAGAGAAGTTTCGGAGCGGCGGCAGCCAGGGAACGAGTTTCTCCGCCGCAGGGGAGCGCACACGGGATGGCTGCGCCGGGCCTGACGTGGCGCAGCCGGAAGGCCGCAGTCCCGGCAAGAGATCGCGGGTGCGGTCATGGCATCATCGTCACCTCGTGACGCCGCCGCGCAGCCCACGGTGAACCAAGAACCCAACTACGTCTGATCGCTGGCGAAGCGCGGCGGCGGGCGCCGATGGCCGCGTGACGCCTTTGCCGGCGCTCCGCGGAGAACCGGCGCTCGTGCAGGCGCCGCCGGCGCGACTGCCGCTGGCTGGCCAATCCTGACGGCCTCTGATCCACCGACGCCCCTCCCGGCAGGGGATCAGCTCGCCAAGCCCATCCTGCAACGATCCCGGCGCGCGGTTCGGATGGCTGTGACGGCCATCGGCGCACCTCCTGCGGGCTGCTCGCGGCGAGACATCGAGGGGGGGAGCACACGGCTTCCCCTCACACTCGCGCCGCATGGAAAGCAGCAGCCGCGCTTCGTGGGTGTGGAGGTAAAATTTTCTCTTTATCTTGCCTTTATTGACCTGACAGAGAAAATGATTTTACCCCTCCGGCCGAACATCGGCTCGCAGAGGTTGGGGAACACGCCGCCCATGCCGCAACGAACCACCGACAGCGTCTCACGCGGACGGTGCTCCTGCGTCGCCGCCATGGCCTGCCTCACCATCAACGCTGCCCGGCGCGCACCGCGATGTCGGCGGACGCCACATCGCGGGCCCGACGCCATGTCGTCCTGCCCCGTGGCCTGTAGCGGCTGCATGCCGCGGTCGTGACGCGACCGCGCAGCGCCGCCCCTCCTCAACGCCCCCTCACGAGGTTCACGCCGTGACGACCACCCGACGCCATATTCTTGCCGCCCCGGCTCTGCTGCCCGTCCTCGCCGCCCTGGGCGCGCGGGAGGCCGCCGCCCAGGCTTCGCCCGTGCGCGGCGGCACGCTGATCTATCTGGAGCAGCAGACCTACACGAACCTCTACCCGCCGGCGGGCGGCTTCTATCCGAACGGCGGCGTGCTCAATCAGATCACGGACAAGCTGACCTACCAGAACCCGCAGACCCTCGAGATCGAGCCCTGGATCGCGGAGAGCTGGACGGTCAACGCCGACGCCACCGAATACGTCTTCCGCCTCCGTCCCGGCGTCACCTTCTCCGACGGGACGCCGCTGGATGCCGAAGCGGTCGCGCGCAACTTCGACACCTACGGGCTCGGCAACCGCGAGCTGCGGCATCCGGTGTCGGAGGTCATCACCAACTACCAGCGTAGCGAGGTGATCGACCCGCTGACCGTGCGGTTCCTGTTCCACCGCCCGTCGCCCGGCTTCCTGCAGGGCACCTCGGTGATCGGCTCCGGCCTCGTCTCGCCGCGCACGCTGGCACTGCCCTTCGACCAGCTCGGCGACGCGACGAAGATCATCGGCTCCGGCCCGTTCGTGGTCGCGAGGCAGGTGCTGGGGCGGGAGCTCGTGCTCAACGCGCGGCGGGACTACGCCTGGGGGCCCAAGAACCACCCGCACCAGGGCCGCGCGCTGCTCGACTCGATCCGCATCATCGTCAGCGGCGAGGACAGCGTGCGCATTGGCGCGCTGCTCGCGGGCCAGGCCCATGTCATCCGCCAGATCCAGGCTTACGACGAAGAGCGCGTTCGGTCGCGGGGCTTCCAGATCTTCGCGCCCTCGACCCGTGGCGTGAACAACAGCATCGTCTTCCGCCCGGACAATCCGCTGGTCGCCGACATCCGCGTGCGCCAGGCGCTGCGCTTCGCGACGAACACGCAGGAGATCGTGGACACGCTCTTCTCGCCCAACTACCCGCGGGCGACCTCGATCATCGCCTCCACCGCGCAAGGCTATGTCAACCTCGCAGATCGGCTGATCTACGACCCGCGCCGCGCGGTCGAGCTGCTGGAAGAGGCAGGCTGGACGCTCGGCCCGAGGGGCGTGCGCCAGAAGGACGGGCAGGAGCTCGTGCTCACCGCCTACGAATCGCTGCCGCAGCCCCGCAACAAGGAGACGCTGCAGCTCGTGGCCCAGCAATGGGCGCGCATCGGCGTGCGGCTGAACGTGCTGGCCGGGGATTCCGGCAGCCGGGTGGTGGACAACCTCGATCCGGCGAAGACGCCGGTCTCGCCCGCCATGGTCGGCCGGGCCGATCCTGACGTCATCCGCAGCCAGTACCACCCGCTGACGCGCAACGCGCTGCTGCAGACCGGCGGCGTCTCCCAGCGGGTGCGGTCCTTCCACGACGCTAGGCTGAACGACCTGCTCGACGCCATTGCCTCCGAACCGAACCGCGAGAAGCGGCTCGCGCTGGTGGGCGATGTGCAGCGCTACATCCTCGACCAGGCCTATGTGATCCCGATCTTCGAGGAGCCGCAGGTCTTCGCCGCCGCCCCGCGCGTCCGCGGCCTCGGCTTCGAGGCGGTTGGCCGGCCGAGCTTCTACGGCACGTGGCTCGCCGCGCGATGAGACGGTACCTCCTTCAGCGGCTGGGCCAGGCGCTCCTGGTCCTGCTCGCGGCCTACACCGTCGCCTTCGTGCTGCTGCAGGCGCTGCCGGGCGACGCGGTCCTGATCAAGTTCCTCGGCTCGGAGATGGGGCTGACGGCGGATCAGATCGCGGAGCTGCGCATCGCCTACGGCGCCGACGCGCCGGTCTGGGAGCAGTACCTGCACACTCTCGGCCGCTTCCTCGCCGGGGAGTTCGGCTATTCCATCCGCGCGGGCGTCCCGGTGGCGTCGCTGCTGGCGGAGAACATCCGGCCGACGCTGGTGCTGGCCGGGCTGGCCCTCGCCGCTGCGAGCCTGCTCGCAGTGGCGTTGGCGGTGCTGAGTCAGCTCGGCTTCGGCTGGGTGCGGGCCGTCGTCCGGTCCATGCCGCCGTTCTTCGTGGCAGTGCCGGTCTTCTGGCTCGGCATCATGCTGATCCAGGTCTTCTCCTTCCAGCTCGGCCTGATCTCGGTGATCGCGCCCGAGCCGTGGGAGGAGCTCGTCCTGCCGGTCCTCACCCTGGCGGTGCCGATCTCGGCCCCCCTGGCGCAACTGCTGATCCGCAACCTCGACGCGATCCTGAACGAGCCCTTCGTCGCCGTCGCGCGCGCGAAGGGGGCGACCCATGCCTGGGTGCTCTGGCGCCACGCCGCGCGCAACGCGCTGCCCCCGACGCTGACCATGGCCGGCGTGCTATTCGGCGAGCTGCTGGGCGGCGCCGTGGTGACCGAGACCGTCTTCGGCCTGGGCGGCCTCGGCGGGCTGACGCAGCAGGCGGTGGCGAACCAGGACGTGGCGGTGCTGCAGGCCATCGTGGTCCTCTCCGCGGCCGCCTTCGTGGCGATCAGCCTGGCGATGGACCTGCTGCTGCCCTTGATCGATCCGCGGCTGGCGACGCGCCCGGCAGGTGCGGCATGAGCGGCGCCAACGCTACGGCCGGCTTCGCGCCGCCGCGCACGCTCGTCCTGCCGCCCGTGGGCCTGCTGCTTGCCTGGACGGTGATCGCCCTGGTGCTGAGCTGGGCGGTCGTTCCCGGCCTCTTCGCCTGGCACGACCCGTTGCAGGGCGTGGCCGGCGAGCAGCTCCTGCCGCCGAGCCTCGAGCATCCGCTCGGCACGGACGGGCTCGGGCGCGACATGCTCGCGCGCGTCGTGTACGGCGCGCGGGAATCCCTGCTGGGCGCCCTCCTCGCCGTCGGCGTGGGCCTGACGCTCGGCACGGCGCTCGGCCTGCTGGCGGGGGCGCGGGGCGGCATCGCCGACGCGGCGGTGATGCGGCTCGTGGACACGCTGCTGGCGATCCCGTCGCTGCTGCTCTCGCTCTCCGTCATCATCCTGCTCGGCTTCGGCTCGATCAACGCGGCGATCGCGGTCGGCTTCGTCTCCGTCGCGCATTTCGCGCGCCTGTCGCGCGCCGAGGTGCTGCGCGTGCGCCGCACAGAGTATGTCGAGGCCGCCTTCGGCAGCGGGGGCCGCTTCCTCGCCGTGCTGTGGCGGCACGTGCTGCCGAACGCCCTGACCTCGGTCCTGGCGCTGGCGGCGCTGCAGTTCGGCTCGGCGATCCTGGCGCTCTCGACGCTCGGCTTCCTCGGCTACGGCGCGCCGCCGCCGACGCCGGAATGGGGGCTGCTGATCGCGGAGGGGCGGGACTTCCTCGCCACCGCCTGGTGGCTGAGCTGCGCGCCGGGCGTCGTCGTGCTGCTCGTCGTCCTCTCGGCTGAGCGCATCAGCCGCAGCCTTGGAGCCCGCCGGACATGAACATGGACATTGCCCTGCGGCCCGCCCCGGTGGCCGCGACCACGGCCGCGCCCCTGCTGGAGGTGGAGGACCTCGCGGTCCGCTACGTGAGCGGCGGCACTGCCCGCCGGGTGGTGGACGGCGTCTCCTTCTCCGTCGCGCCGGGCGAGGTGCTGGCGCTGGTCGGCGAGTCCGGCTCCGGCAAGACCACGACGGCGCAGGCGGTGCTCGGCCTGCTGCCGCCGAACGGCCGCATCGAGCGCGGCGCGATCCGCCTGGACGGGACCGACATCTCCCGCTGGCCGGAGAGGCGCCTGGCCGCGCTGCGGGGCGCGCGCATCAGCCTGATCCCGCAGGATCCGACCACCTCGCTCAACCCGGTGCGCACCATCGGCGCGCAGATCGCCGAGATCTTCGAGATCCACGGCGAGCGCGACCGCGGCCGCATCCGCGCCCGCGTGCTGGAGCTGCTGCGCCGCGTGGGGCTCGAACCCGCGGAGATGCGCGCGCGCCAGTACCCGCACCAGCTCTCCGGCGGCATGCGCCAGCGCGTGCTGATCGCGATCGCGGTCGCGCTGCGCCCGGGGCTGATCGTGGCGGACGAGCCGACCAGCGCGCTCGACGTGACGGTCCAGCGCCGCATTCTCGACCTGATCGACGAGCTGCGGCGGGAGGAAGGGACCTCGGTCCTGCTGGTGACGCACGATCTCGGCGTCGCGATCGACCGCGCGGACCGCGTGGTGGTGCTGCGGAACGGGACCGTCCAGGAGGCCGGCCCGGTGCGCCAGGTGCTGGCCGCGCCGCGCAGCGCCTATGCGCGGCAATTGCTGCGGGATGCCCCATCCCTTGCCACGCCGCGCGTGCGTCCGCCGCTGCCCGAGGCGGCGAGCATCGCGCTGAGGGTCGAGGGGCTGACCCATGCCTACCCCGTGACCGGCGAGCCGGGCCGCGTCTTCCGCGCCGTGGATGGTGTGGGATTCGAGGTGCGCGCCGGCACGACCCACGCCCTGGTCGGCGAGTCCGGCTCCGGCAAGACCACGACGGCGCGCTGCATTGCCGGCTTCCTCCGGCCGACGGCCGGGCGGGTGCTGGTGGGCGAGACCGATGTCGCGCGCCTCTCGGGCGAGGCGCTGCGCCAGTTCCGCCGCCAGGTGCAGCTGGTGTTCCAGAACCCCTTCGCCTCGCTCGACCCGCGCCAGACGATCGCCGCGATCGTCGAGGAGCCGCTGCGCAACTTCGATCCCATCCCGAGGGCGGAGCGCGAACGGCAGGTGCGCAGCATCATCGAGCGTGTCGGCCTGCCCGACTCCGTCCTCGGCCGGCCGCCGGCGGCGCTCTCGGGCGGGCAGCGCCAGCGCGTCGCGATCGCGCGCGCCCTCGTCCTGCGGCCGCGCATCCTGGTGCTGGACGAGGCGGTCTCTGCCCTCGACGTCACCGCGCAGGCGCGCATCCTGGAACTGCTGGACGAGCTGCAGCGCGACCTTGGCCTCACCTACGTCTTCGTCTCGCACGACCTGGCGGTGGTGCGGCTGATCGCGGATACGGTCTCGGTCCTGCGCAATGGGCGCGTGGTGGAGGCGGGCGCGGCCGAGCGGGTCTTCCACGCTCCGGAAAGTGACTACGCGCGCGAGCTGATCGCGGCGATTCCTGGCAACACGCAAGGTGCAAGAATGGTGGCGGCATGAGCAGGGCAGGTGGGCTTCGCCTCGGCTTCTTCACGAGGCTCCTGGACGCGGGCAGCGCGGCGGAGCGGTACCGCTGCGC
Organism: Acetobacteraceae bacterium; assembly: GCA_019689515.1. Taxonomy (GTDB): domain Bacteria; phylum Pseudomonadota; class Alphaproteobacteria; order Acetobacterales; family Acetobacteraceae; genus Caldovatus. The sequence continues at coordinate 8,538 of JADGHI010000060.1, forward strand.
GCTCGCGCAGATCCGCCACGCCGAGGCGCAGGGCTTCGACAGCGCCTGGGTCGCGCAGCACCATTTCCACGAGGGCGAGGGTGGCCTGCCCTCTCCCTTCGTGTTCCTCGCCCAGGTCGCCGCGCTGACCACGCGCATCCGCCTCGGTACCGGCATCGTCACGCTGCCGATGGAGCTGCCGATCCGCGTGGCCGAGGATGCCATCGTCCTCGACCTGATCTCCGGCGGCCGGCTCGAGCTCGGCGTCGGCTCCGGCGGCAACCCGGAAGCCTTCGCCGCCTTCGGCCTGAGGGACGCTGACCGGCGGACCGTCTTCGCGGAGAGGCTCGCGGAGCTGATCGATGCGCTGGGCGGCAAGCCGCTGCGGGGCGGCGACCGCCTCTATCCGCAGCATCCGGGCCTGCTGGACCGCCTCTGGTACGCGACCTTCTCGGTCGAGGGCGCGCGCGCGGCCGGGCGGATCGGAGCGGGATTGCTGCTCTCGCGCACCCAGCCGCGCCCGGAGGGAGCGCCGGACGCCACGCTGGCCGAGATCCAGGACCCGATGATCGACGCCTATCTCGCTGCCCTGCCGGCCGGGGCGGAGCCGCGCATCCTCGCCTCGCGCTCGGTCTTCGTCGCCGATCGGCGGGAGGACGCGATGCGCTTCGCCGATATCGGCCTGCGCCGCCACCACGCACGCCTGGTCGCCGCCGGCCGAGCGCCGGACGTGCATCCGACGCTGGAGGAGCTGATCCGGCGCCAGGACGTGCATCTCGGCACGGTCGAGGAGGTGATCGCCTCGCTGCGCCGCGACCGCGTGCTCGATCGCGCGACCGAGCTCGCGGTGCAGGTGCATTCGGTCGATCCGCCGCACCCCTACGTGCTGCGCTCCATCGAGCTTGTGGCGCAGGGCGTCGCCCCGGCCTTCGGCTGGCGCTCCGCCATTCCGGCCGAGACGCGCCGCGTCGCCTGAGCAGATCCACGGACCCGAGAGACATGACCACATCCGAGACCGACGTCATTGACGCGCTCGTCGGCATTGCGCCCGGCTCGCCGCTCGATGCCGTGCGCGCGCGGCGCCCGGCGGCGCGCACCCATGCCCAGGCGAGCTACCGCGCCCTGCTGACGCCCGCCGAACCGGGCGACTTCACCATCGCCGAACGCTTCGCCGTCGCCGCTTACGTCGCCGGGCTGCATCGCGAGGCCGCCACCGCCGCGCATTACGCTGCGGGCCTCGCTGTGCACGGCGGCGCCGCGCTGGCCGCGACCGTGGAGCAGGCTGTCGCCGAGACGCGCGCCGAGGGACCGAAGGGACGCTATCCCGCCGGGCCGCTCAGCGTGGAGGACACCGAGCCGCCGGCTTTCGCGCTCTCCACGCCCGTCGCGGCGGCGCTCGGCCCGAAGCTCGCGGCGGCCCTCGCGCATGCGCATTACCTCGTCTTCCATCCGCGCGACGCGGCGCCGGAGCGCTTCCAGCCGCTCTACGCCGCGGGCTGGACGGCGGATACCATCGTCAGCCTGTCGCAGCTCGTCTCCTTCCTCGCCTTCCAGATCCGCGTCGTCGCCGGCCTCGCCGTGCTGCGCGCCGCCGGCTGAGGTTCGCCATGACCACCAGTCCGAACGCTCCCGTCGTCTTCACCCGCGACCAACTCGACTGGCTGCCCTGGGTCGAGCCGGTCGCCGAGGAGGCGCTGACGCCGCGCCAGGTCGAGGCGCTGGTCGACGCCGCGCGGGCGAAGTCGCCCTATTTCCGGCTGCTGGCGCGCGATCCGGACGCGCTCGAGCACCGCACGCGGACCGACAAGGACATCTTCTACAACACCGATGCCGGCGCGCCGCGCGCCGACCGCGAGCTCGCCGCCGCGGCGGTGTCGCGCTTCAACGGCTGCATCTACTGCGCCTCGGTCCATGCCCGCTTCGCCGCGACCTACGCGAAGCGTGAGGCGGACGTGGACCGGCTGCTCGTGGAGGGCGTCGGGGCCGACCTTGGCGAGCACTGGAACGCGGTGGTTGCCGCCGCCGTCGCGCTGACGAGCATTCCCATGACGTTCGGCCCGGAGCATGTCGCCCGGCTGCGCGCGGTGGGGATGGACGACCTGGCCATCGCGGACGTGATACAGAGCGCCGCCTTCTTCAACTGGGCGAACCGGCTGATGCTCTCGCTCGGCGAGCCGGCGGCGAAGGGCTGACGGGTGCGCCGGGTCCGACAGCGGAGGTCGCAAGGTTGGGACCAGGCGTCGCAACCGCATGGCGGACGGCTTCGCTCGTTCCTGGCGTGCGCCGACGGTTGCGGGCGCCGCACATCGAGGCCGCAGCGGGCGGGCTGATGCCCCACGCGGCGAGTGATCCGGGCGGCGCGCGCTACTGGAGGAAGCCGATCCAGCGCCCGGCGACCACCGCCCCAACCCAGACGAGCAGCGAGGCGAGGGCCGCGAGCCGGACCGAGGCATGCACCTCGGCGCCGTCAGCGGCCCGGCGCCAGTGGCGGTTGCGGCCGAGCGCGAGGGCGTTGAGGGCGCCGAGCCCGACCAGCCCGAGCTTGGCCAGGAACGCCGGGTTCTCGGCGTAGGCGAGCGGCCGCGTGCTGAACATGAGGAAGCCGGTCGCCGCCGCGAGCAACAGCCCCGCGGCGGCGACGCGCCGCAGCGGCGGCCCGAGCTGCGCGACAGGGTAGGCCCGGAAGGCGCCGAGCAGGCGCAGGTCGAGCGTCACGATCGCGCCGAACAGCAGGCCGACCGATGCGATGTGCGCCGCGTTCACCAGGGGGTAGGCGACGCTCGACCCGCGCAGCGCCGCCGCGACCGGCCACTCGGACAGGGCCTGCAGCGCAGTCTCCACGGCGGGAGACTTCAACCGCCCCGGATCCGCTCCGGGTAGAGGTCGTAGGTCCGGTCGCGGACGCGGATGCGCACCGCCTTCATGCGCCGCTCGCCTCGGGCGGTGGAGCGGTGGCCATAGGCGACCACCGGGTCGCCGGCCCGCGCGGAGGCGGCCGAGAAGCCGGCGCGTGCGGTCTGGCGCGGATTGGCGAGCTCGACGACCCAGATGCCGTCGTCGGCGGTCTCGACGCGCAGCGTCGGGTGGGGCTGGCCGATGTAGACCTCGCGCACCGTCCCGCGCAGCTCGGTCTGCTCGTCCTCGGCCCACGACCAGCCGTGGTGGGCGGCGGCGCGGCCGGCGGCGCCCAGCGTGGCCGCGGCCGCCGCGAGGCCCGCCGCCCATCGCCTCCCGATCCTCCGGTGCGCTTCCATGCTGCCCTCCCGTTGTTCGGATGGCGCATAGCTTGGCACGGGGTGTGCGCTTGTCGACCGGTGGCCGCGCTCGACGCCGCGGCATACGCCGGGCGCTACTGCATCGGCTCCGATGATTGCGTGCGCGTCATGCCGCGCCCTGGCAGCGAGCGGTGCAGGCGCCACGCTGGACATCGCGCTGGGCAAGACGCCCTGCCAAGCCAAACGAACAAGCGGCTCCGGCGGACCGCACGGCCGTTGAACAAGAGCAACGCCTGCAAGCTGAGACGCAACAGCACCTATGCGAGCGAGGTCGCGCACAAGGGGACCAGCCTATCCCGAAGGTCGAACCAGCCTATCCCGGAAGACGTGACGGCAGGTGCGCGAGGTGGCCGGGCTCGATGCAGAGGTGGTGCCCTACGCGGTGCGACACACGTTTGCGACCACGATGTGCGCGCGCGGGGTACCGGAGCCGGAGACCGCGGGATTCCTCGGGCACGCTATGCTGAACTTCAGGCTTCAGGACGGCGAGGCGCTACGCGACGTACGCGCCGGACTATCTGGGCGAAGCCCGCGCGAAAGATCGGCCGCTTGGTAGGACGGCAGATGAACCGACACTCAAGCGTGCCAGTTGCGTGCTGGTGACCCGGCGAGGAGGTGGCGGACAGACCGCCAAGCCGTTGGTTGATGGAGCGGGCGAAGGGAATCGAACCCTCGACCCCAACCTTGGCAAGG
>JADGHI010000001.1 GCA_019689515.1 Acetobacteraceae bacterium
GTGGTGGCTGATGCCGCCGATCGAGGGCACGAACAGCATCGCCGCCGGCATGCGCCGCGCGATGTATTGCGCATCGTGCCCGGCGCCGCTCGGCATGTGCTGCCACAGGCCGGGGGCGTGCTGCTCGGCCGCCGCGGCGAGCGCCGCCTGCATCGTCTCGTCGCAGAGCGCCGGCGTGGCGCGGCTGATCTGGGTCAGCGTCGCGGGGCAGCGCTCGCGCCGGTTGCTCTCGCGAACCAGCGCGCGCAGGGTCTCCTCCATCCGCTCCAGCACCTGCATCGAGACATCGCGGAACTGGAACAGCACGTCGGCCCGGCCCGGGATGATGCTCGGCGCGCCGGGCTCCAGGATGATGCGCCCCGTCGTCCAGGTGCTGCGCTCGCCGCAGACGCGCGGGAATTCCTGGTCGATGGCGGCAAGCAGGCGAACCGCGGAGAGGCCGGCATCCTTCCGTTCCGCCATGGTCGTCCCGCCAGCGTGGTCCTGCTGGCCCTCGAAGACGATCCGCCACTGCCAGATCGCGACGATCCCCGTCACCACGCCGAGGCGCAGCCCCGCATTCTCGAGCTGCGTCCCCTGCTCGATGTGCATCTCGAAGAAGCCCTTGTGCCGGCCCGGTTCGAGCTGCATGCGCGGCTTGCCCGCAAGGCCCGCCGCGGCGAGCGCCTCGCGCAGCGGCGTGCCGTCGTTGCGGCTGCGGCTGCGGTCGATCTCCTCCTCCGACAGGTCGCCGATGATGGAGCGGCTGCCGAGGAAGCCGCCCTCGAAGTGCCCCTCCTCATCGGCGAAGGCACAGACATCCACCGGCAGCCCGGCACGCGCCAGTGCCACGCCGGCCACGACGCCGAGCGCGCCGTCGAGCCAGCCGGCGTAGTTCTGCGATTCGATGTGGCTGCCGACGAGCAGGTGCGGGCCGGGCCCCTTGTGGCGGCCATACACGTTGCCGATTCCGTCGATGGTCGGCTCCAGCCCGCATTCCGCCAGCCGCTCCATCAGCCAGCGGCGCGCCTCCATGTCCTGCGGCGAGTAGGTCGGGCGGTGAACGCCCGTCTTGTAGGTGCCGATCCCCCGCAGGTCGTGCAGGTCCTTGAGGAAGCGGTCGGCATCGATTCTCGGCATCGGTCGGTCCCTCCGCGCCTCAGCGGCTCTCCAGTGTCAGGCCGCCGTCCACCACGACCGTCTGGCCCGTGACCATCGCTGCGCCGGCGAGCAGGAAGACCATCACCTCCGCCAGGTCCTCCGGCCGGCAGCGGCGCTTGAGCAGCGCCTTCTCGGCGCTTGCCCTGCGCCGCTCCTCCGTCCACTCGACCATCCAGGAGGAGTCCACCGCCCCTGGCGCGACCGCGTTCACCCGCACATCCGGCGCCAGGCCGCGCGCGAGGTTCTTGGTCAGGCTGATCACGCCGGCCTTCGTCGCGCCATAGGCCATCGAGGAGCCCGGGCTGTCGATGCCGGCGATGGAAGCGACGCTCACCACCGCTCCCTTCGCCGCGCGCAGCGCCGGCGCCGCCGTCTTGGTGCAGCGGAACACGCCGAGCAGGTTCACCTGCACCACCGTGTTCCACAGCTCCTCGGTCAGCCTGTCGAACTCCGTGGGGCGGATGATCGTGCGCGTCCCCGGCGTGCCGGCATTGTTCACCAGGTAGTCCAGCCGGCCGAGATCGGCGATGGCCTGCTCCACCATGCGCACGCAATCCGCCGCGTCGCCGACATTGCCCGGCGCCGCGATCACGTCGCGCCCCGCGGCGCGCAGCCGCGCGACCTGCTCCGGCCCGCGCGGGTCATCCGCGAGGTGGTTGATCGCCACCTTGCAGCCGCTCGCCGCCAGCAGCTCCACCGTGGCCAGGCCGATGCCCGAGGCGCCGCCGGTGACCAGCGCGGTCTTGCCCCTGAGGTCGTAGGTGATCATTCGCCGCTCCGCTCCATTCCCGCCATGGTGCCGATCCGCCGCAGCGCCTGCTTCAGCGCGATGAGGCGCTGGTCCCGGTCCTCGAACAGCGCGGCGGGATCCTTGCCGCCCCAGTCGTAGAAGCCGGCGCCGGACATGACGCCGGTCTTGCCTTCCGCGATCAGCTTGTCGAGCGTGTCGCAGCGGCCGCGCACCGGCGGCGGCTCGTACATCCGGTTGCGCAGCGCGTGCTGCATCATCGGCAGGCCAGTGAAGTCCGCCTTGGCGAAGACGCCGAGGATCGGCAGGCGCAGCGCGATGCCATGGATGATCGCGGCGTCGATCTCCTGGGCGGTTGCGACGCCCTCATCGAGCAGCTTCTGCACCTCAAGGCCGATCGCCGACTGGATGCGGTTGGCGATGTAGCCGGGGACGAAGCGGCGCATGACGATCGGCTGCTTGCCCATCGCCGCGCACATGGCGCGCACGGTCTCGACGACGGCCGGATCGGTCTGCGGGCCGCCCACGATGTCCACCAGGTCGCAGAGATAGGGCGGCGTGTACCAGTGCGCGATCAGCGTCCGGCGCTGCCGGCGCTCCGGCACCATCGGGAAGATGTCGAGGTAGGAGGTGTTGGAGGCGATGATTGCATCCTCCGGCGCCGCCTTGTCGAGCTCGGCGAAGAGCGCGCGCTTCGCCTCCGGGTTCTCGACGATCGCCTCGATGATCAGCTCCGCGCCGTCCACGCATTCGGCGAGCGAGTCGTGCCGCGTGACCGCCTGGGCGAGATGCGCGGAGGTCCACTCCGCCGGCGCCTCGCCGCCCGCGACGAGCGAGGCGAGCGCCTTCTCCATCAGCCCCTGCGCCCGGGCGAGGGTCTGCGGGTTGCTGTCCGTCAGGCGCACGCGATGACCGCCGAGGGCGAAGACCAGCGCCAGGGCATGGCCCATCGTGCCGGCGCCGAGGACAGCGATGCGACTCATGGTGGGTGTGTTCCTCCGTCCAAACCGGCCCAGGGCAGTCCGACGACGGGCCGTGGCCGGGCATGCCCCGTTACCCTGCCCTGCCCCGCTGCCGCCGACAAGACGCGCAGAGGCCGGCGGGCAGCGCCTAAGGAATGGCTTCCCGGCCGCAGCCCTCATGCTAGCCTTCGAATCCGAACGTCGCAGGAGGCGCCGCAATGCCGATCGTCACCCGACGCCGCCTGTCCCTCGCCGTCGCCGCGGCGGCGGCAGCCATGCCGGCTCGCGCCGCTCGTGCCCAGGGCGCGGAAGGACCCTCAGACTATCCGTCGCGCCCGATCCGCGTGATCGCACCCTTCCCGCCCGGCGGCGGCGTGGACCTCACCGCGCGGCTGCTGGCCGATCCACTGTCGCGCGACCTCGGGCAACCCGTGGTGGTGGAGAACCGCTCCGGCGGGGGCGGCGTAGTCGGCATGGAGGCGATGGCGCGCGCCGCGCCGGACGGATACACGCTCGCCATCACCAGCCCCGGCGCGGTCACCGCGGGGCCGCATCTGCGGCGCCTGCCCTACGACGCGGCCGCGCTGAAGCACATCACGCGCCTGGTGCGCATCCCCTCCATCATGGCCGCGCGCACCGACCTGCCCGCGCGCGACCTGCGCGAATTCCTGGCGATGGCGCGCGCCGGTCGCGAATTCCGTTACGCCTCCGGAGGCGTCGGCACGGCGCAGCACCTGACAGGCGAGCTGTTCAACCAGATGGCCGGGCTACGCCTCATCCACGTCCCCTATCGCGGCACCGGTCCGGCGCTGAACGACTTGGCCGCGAAGGTGGTGGACATCTATTTCGGCGACCCCGCGACGCTTGGGCTGATCCGGCAGGGCGGCGCCCGCGCGCTCGCCGTTACCTCGTCCGAACGCTGGCCGCCATTGCCCGACACGCCCGCCATTTCGGAGGAGGTGCCGGGCTATGCCGCCGAGAACTGGTTCGGCATCGCCGCCCTGCCCGCCACGCCGGATGATCTCGTCGCCTTCCTGCACGCGCGCATCGTGCGGGTGATGGCGCAGCCTGAGACGCAGCGCCGCTACAACGAGGTCGGCCTGCACCCGGCGACCATGCCGCTCGACGAATACCGCGCCTTCCTGCGCGCCGATACCGAGACCTGGGGCCGCGTGGTGCGCACGGGCAACATCCGCATCGATTCCGAGTGAACCGTGGCTGAGAGCATCCGCCTGGCCGTCGATGTCGGCGGCACGTTCACTGATCTCGTCCTCGAGACACCCGACGGCACCCATTCGCACAAGCTGCTGACGACGCCGGATGCGCCCGAGCGTGCCGTTCTGGAAGGCGCGCGCGCCATCCTCGCCGCCGCGCGCTGCCCGCCCGGGGCGGTCTCGCTGGTGGTGCACGGCACGACGCTCGCCACCAACGCGCTGATCGAGCGGAAAGGCGCGCGCACTGCCCTGGTGACGACCGAGGGCTTCCGCGACAGCCTGGAAATCGCCTACGAGCACCGCTTCGAGCAGTACGACCTCTACATGGAACGGCCGGAGCCGCTGGTCCCGCGCCGGCTCCGCCTCGGGGTTCCGGAGCGGGTCGCGGCGGATGGCGAGGTGCTGCGGTCACTCGACGAGGCGGCGCTGCGCGCCACCGCCGCCATGCTGCGGGCGGAGCGGATCGAGGCGGTCGCCATCTGCTTCCTGCACAGCTTCACCAACGACGCGCATGAGCGCCGCGCCGCCGCGATTCTCGCCGAGGAACTGCCGGGTGTCGCCCTCTCCCTCTCCTGCGAGGTCGCGCCGGAGATCCGGGAGTACGAACGCACCTCCACCACCGTCGCCAACGCCTACGTGCTGCCGCTGATGAGCGGCTATCTCGGCCGGCTGGAGAGCGGGCTGCGCGAGGCCGGCATCGCCGCGCCGCTGCTGCTGATGATGTCCTCGGGCGGCGTGACGACGGTGGAGACGGCGCGCCGCTTCCCGGTCCGCCTGGTGGAGAGCGGACCCGCGGGCGGTGCCATCCTGGCGCAGGCGGTGGCGGCGGAGAACGGCCTCCGCCGCGTCGTCGCCTTCGACATGGGCGGCACGACAGCGAAGCTCACCCTGATCGACGACTACGACTTCCAGCGCGCCCGCAGCTTCGAGGTCGCCCGCGCCTACCGCTTCATACAGGGCAGCGGCCTGCCGGTGCGCATTCCGGTGATCGAGCTGGTCGAGATCGGCGCCGGCGGCGGCTCGATCGCGCGGGTGGACGAACTCGGCCGCATCCAGGTCGGTCCGGACAGCGCCGGCAGCGTGCCCGGCCCCGCCTGCTACGGCCGCGGCGGCGAGGCGCCGACCGTGACCGACGCCGATGCGGTGCTCGGCCGCCTCGATCCCGGGCGCTTCGCCGGCGGATCCATCCCGCTCCTGCTCGACCGCGCGCAGGCGGCACTGGAGCGCGATGTCGGCGCCGCGCTCCGCTCGGACGCCGTCACGGCCGCCGCCGGCGTGGCGGAAATCGTGGACGAGACCATGGCAAGCGCCGCCCGCGTGCACGCCGTGGAGCACGGCAAGGACACGGCGGAGCGCACGCTGATCGCCTTCGGCGGCGCGGCACCGCTGCACGCGGCGCGCCTCGCGCAGAAGCTCGGCATGCGCCGCGTCGTGGTGCCGGTCGGCGCGGGCGTCGGCTCGGCCTACGGCTTCCTGCGCGCGCCGATCGCCTATGAGGTCGTGCGCACCCGCCACATGCGCCTCGACGCCTTCGACGCGGCGATGCTGAACGCGCTGTTCGCCGGCATGCGCGCGGAGGCGGAGGCGGTCGTCCGGCTCGGCGCCACGCCGGACGAGCCGCTGCGCGAGGTCCGCACCGCCTTCATGCGCTACCGCGGCCAAGGCCACGAGATCGCCGTCCCGCTCCCGCCGCACGAGTTCGGACCCTCCGACGACGCCGCCGATCTCCTTGCGCGCTTCGAGGCCGCCTACACCGTGCTGTTCGGCCGCACCATCCCGCGCCTGGAGGTCGAGGCGCTGACCTGGACCCTCGCCCTCTCGACCGAACGGCCCCTTCCGCCGCGAGCGCCGGAGCCGGATGGCGCGCCGGCGCCTGCACCGGCGGGCCACCGCCCGGTGTTCGATCCCGCGGCAGCGGTGCGCGAGGAGGCCGCGGTGTTCGAACGCGCCGCTCTGGCGCCCGGCGTGCGGCTCGACGGCCCGGCGCTGATCGTCGAGGACCAGACCACCACGGTCGTCCCGCGCGGCTGGTCCGCGCGCGTGAACGCCCGGAGCCAAATCGTCCTGGAGCGCACGGCATGAGCGCCACCGACACGGCCACCGCCGCCGAGATCCGCCACCAGGTGATGTGGAATCGCCTGCTCTCCGTCGTCGAGGAGCAGGCCCGCACCCTGGTCCGCACCGCCTTCTCCACCAGCGCGCGCGAGGCCGGCGACATCTCCGCCGGCGTGTTCGACCTCGAAGGCCGAATGCTCGCCCAGGCGGTGACCGGCACGCCGGGCCATGTGAACTCGATGGCGCGCAGCGTCGCGCATTTCCTGCGCGAGTTCCCGCCGCACACCATGCGCCCGGGGGACCACTACATCACCAACGACCCGTGGAAGGGCACCGGGCACCTCTACGACATCGTCATCACCTCGCCCGCCTTCCATCGCGGAAAGCTGGTGGCGCTGTTCTCCTGCACGACCCATGTGGTGGACATCGGCGGCCTCGGCGCCTCCTCCGACGGACGGCAGGTGTTCCACGAGGGGTTGTTCATCCCTCTCCTGCCGCTGGCACGCGAGGGAAGGCTGGACGAGAGCCTGCTCCGCATGATCCGCGCCAATGTCCGCGAACCGGTGCAGGTGGAAGGCGACATCTTCGCCCTGATGGCCTGCAACGAGACGGGCGAGCGGCGCCTGTCCGAGATGATGGACGAGTACGGCCTCGCCGATCTCGACGCCCTCGGCGAGCACATCATCTCGCGCTCCCGCGCCGGCATGGCGGCGGCGATCGCGGCCCTGCCGAAGGGCACCTGGCGCAGCCACATGCGCATCGACGGCGTCGAGGCGCCGATCGACCTGCACGCCACCGTCACCATCGCCGACGACCATGTGGCGGTGGACTATGCCGGGACCTCCGGGGTCTCCGCCTCGGGCATCAACTGCCCGTTCTGCTACACCGAGGCCTACACCGCCTTTGGCGTGAAATGCGTCGTCGCGCCGCAGATCCCGAACAACCACGGCACGCTCGAGGCGGTGCGCGTCACGGCGCCGGAGGGCAGCATCCTCAATGCGCCCTTCCCCTGTCCGGTGAACGGCCGCTCGACCATGGGCCACATGCTGCCGGACGTAGTGTTCGGCGCGCTGCACCAGGCGCTGCCCGGCCGCGTTCCGGCGGAGGGAACCTCGAACCTCTGGAACCTGCGGCTCGGTGCCGGCCTCGGCATCACCGGCGCGGACGACCGGTCGCCTCCCTTCATGGTCGTCAGCTTCCATTCCGGCGGCGCCGGCGCGCGGCCCGATCAGGACGGACTCTCCGCGACTCCCTTCCCTTCGGGCGTGCGCAACGTGCCCTGCGAGATCACGGAGACCATCACCCCGCTCGTCATCTGGAAGAAGGAGCTGCGCCCCGATTCCGGCGGGCCCGGCCGCCGTCGTGGCGGCCTCGGCCAGATCATGGAGGTCGGCCACCGCTATGGCGGCGCCTTCGGCATCTTCCCAACCTTCGAGCGCGTGCGCTTCCCCGCCCGCGGCCGGGAGGGAGGGCTGCCGGGCGCGCCGGGCCGCATCGCGCTCGCCTCGGGCGCGGAACTGCGGCCCAAGGGCTTCCAGGTCATCCCCGCCGGCGACCGGCTGATCGTCGAGATGCCGGGCGGGGGAGGCTACGGGGATCCGCGTGCGCGCGAGCCGGAGCACGTGGCGCGCGATGTCGAGGCCGGGCTCGTCAACCCTGAGCAGGCGAGGACCATCTACGGGCGGGAGTGACACCTGCCCGGTTCGTTCCGGTCAGCAACCGTCACGCCGCCATGCGTGCTGCACGGCCACAGGCCGGTTGCCTTCCGGCCCCCGTCGGGCTACCGCCGCCCCACCGTGCTCGACTTATCCACAGCCCCCGAGGCCGCCACGCCGCCGCTGCGGATGGCGGATTTCGACTTCGCCCTGCCCGAGCGCCTGATCGCGCAGGCCCCGGCGCGGCCGCGCGATTCCGCGCGCCTGCTGGTGGTGCCGCCGGCCGGACCGTTCGAGGACCGCACCGTCCGCGACCTGCCGGCATTGCTCGCGCCCGGCGACCTGCTGGTGGTGAACGACACGCGGGTCATCCCTGCGAGGCTGCGGGGCCGGCGCGGCGCGGCTCATGTGGAGCTGCTGCTCAACCGTGCGGAGGGCGGCGGCATCTGGCATGCGCTGGTGCGCAACGCGCGCCGGCTGCGTCCGGGGGACCAGGTGGACATCGAGGGCACGGCGGGCTGCTCCGCGCGGGTGGTCGAGCACCTCGGCGAGGGCGCGGTGCGCCTCGATTTCGGCCCCGATCCGGCGGCGCTCGCCGACGCGCTCGAACGGGCGGGCGAGGTGCCCTTGCCGCCCTACATCAACCGTCCGGGCGGGCCGCGCCCCGAGGACGCCGCGGATTACCAGACCATCTTCGCCCGCGTCCCCGGCGCCGTCGCCGCGCCCACCGCCAGCCTGCACTTCACCGAGGCGCTGCTCGCCGCGCTCGAGGCGCGTGGCGTGCAGCGCGCGACGGTCACGCTGCATGTCGGCGCCGGCACCTTCCTGCCGGTGCGGACGGAGGATCCCCGCGCCCACAGGCTGCACTCCGAATGGGGCGAGGTGACGGAGGAAGCGGCAGCACGCATCGCCGCCGCACGGCGCGCCGGCGGACGCATCGTCGCGGTCGGCACCACCGCGCTGCGCCTCCTGGAGACGGCGACGGCCGAGACGGGCGTCGTGCAGCCGTTCCGCGGCCTGACGGATCTCTACATCCTGCCCGGCCACCGCTTCCGCACGGCCGATCTGCTGCTGACGAATTTCCACCTGCCGCGCTCGACCCTGTTCATGCTGGCCTGCGCCTTCGCCGGCACGGCGCGGATGCGCGCCGCCTACGCCCATGCGGTCGAGCGGGACTACCGCTTCTACAGCTACGGCGACGCGACGCTGCTCCACCGGAGCGACGCGCCGTGACCTTGCGCTGGACGAAGGTCGCGACCGATGGCGCCGCACGCGCCGGCGTGCTGCACACCGCGCATGGCGAAGTGCCGACGCCCGTCTTCATGCCGGTCGGCACCGCCGGCACCGTGAAGGCGATGACCGCCGATGCGGTGCGCTCGACCGGGGCGCGCATGGTGCTCGGCAACACCTATCACCTGATGCTGCGCCCCGGCGCGGAGCGTGTGGCGCGCCTCGGCGGGCTGCACCGCTTCATGGACTGGCATGGGCCGATCCTGACCGATTCTGGCGGCTTCCAGGTGATGTCGCTCTCCGACCTCCGGACCATGGACGCGGATGGCGTCACCTTCCGCTCGCATCTCGACGGGACGGCGTACCGGCTTACGCCGGAACGCAGCGTCGAGATCCAGCGCCTGCTCGGCGCCGACGTCACCATGTGCCTCGACGAGTGCACTCCCTACCCCGCCACCGAGGACCAGGCGGCGGCGTCCATGCGCCTTTCGATGCGCTGGGCCGCGCGCTGCCGCGAGGCCTTCGTGCCGCGCGAGGGGCATGGCCTGTTCGGCATCGTGCAGGGCAGCGTGTACCCCGCGCTGCGGGCGGAGAGCGTCGCGGCGCTGACCGCGATCGGCTTCGAGGGCTATGCGATCGGCGGGCTCGCCGTCGGAGAGGGCCAGGCAGCGATGTTCGCCGTGCTCGACTTCACCGCGCCGCTGCTGCCGCCGGACCAGCCCCGCTACCTGATGGGGGTCGGCACGCCGTCGGACCTGATCGGCGCCGTCCGGCGCGGCATCGACATGTTCGACTGCGTCATTCCGACCCGCTCCGGCCGGACGGGCCGGGCCTACACCCGCCGCGGGGTGCTGAACCTGCGCAACGCGCGCCACGCGGAGGACCCCTCCCCGCTCGATCCGAACTGCCTCTGTCCCGCGTGCAGGAATCATTCGCGCGCCTATCTGCATCACCTGTTCAAGGCTCAGGAGATGCTCGGGCCGATGCTGCTGACCTGGCACAACCTCCAGTACTACCAGGACCTGATGCGCGACCTGCGCGTCGGCATCCTCGCCGGCCGTTTCGAGGAGGCCGCGGCCGCGGCCCAGGCGGGCTGGCCGGCCGCCGAGCAGGCACAGGCCGAGGAGATGCCGGCAGCATGAGCGGCGCCCCCGACCACAACGAGCTCACCCAGCTCGGCCGGCCGTCGCGCCTGCCCGAGAGCCCCGAGGCGGCGGTGCTGGAGCGCGTGGCCAACCCTCACCCGGATCTGCGCTACTGCATCCGTTTCACCGCGCCGGAGTTCACCTCGCTCTGCCCGATCACCGGCCAGCCGGATTTCGCGCATCTGGTCATCGACTACGTGCCCGATGCCTGGATCGTCGAGAGCAAGTCGCTGAAGCTCTACCTCGCCTCCTTCCGCAACCACGGCGCCTTTCACGAAGCCTGCACGCTGGACATCGCAAAGCGACTGGTCGCGACGCTGGCGCCGCACTGGCTGCGCATCGGCGGCTACTGGTACCCGCGCGGCGGCATGCCGATCGACGTCTTCTACCAGTCCGGCGAGCCGCCGGCGGGCGTGTGGATCCCGCCGCAGGAGGTGCAGCCCTACCGTGGCCGCGGCTGAGCCAAGGGATGACGCGCGCGAGGCGATCCGCGCCGAGGCCCGCCGCCTCGGCTTCGACGCGGTGGGCTTCACCGAGGCCCGTCTGCCGGAGGAGGTCCGCGCGCGGCTCGACGCCTTCCTCGCGGAGGGCATGCACGGCGAGATGGGCTGGATGGCGGAGCGCGTCGCGCAACGCGCCGATCCGCGCGCCCTCTGGCCGGAGGCGGTGAGCGTGATCGCGCTCGGCGTCTCCTACGCGCCGGCCGAGGATCCGCTGGCGACGCTGCCGCTGCGCGACCGCGCGACGATCAGCGCCTATGCGCGCAACCGCGACTACCACGACGTGGCGAAGAAGCGCCTCAAGGCGCTCGCGCGCTGGATGGTGGACCGCTGGCCGGGCACGGATCTCAAGGTCTTCGTGGACACCGCGCCGGTGATGGAGAAGCCGCTCGCCGCGCGCGCCGGGCTCGGCTGGCAGGGAAAGCACACCAACCTGGTCTCGCGCACCCACGGCTCCTGGCTGTTCCTGGGCGAGATCTACACGACCCTCCCGCTGCCGCCGGACGCGCCGGAGCAGGACCATTGCGGCTCCTGCCGCCGCTGCCTCGATGTCTGCCCGACTGATGCCTTCCCCGCTCCCTACCGGCTCGATGCGCGCCGCTGCATTAGTTACCTGACCATCGAGCACCGCGGCCCGATCCCGCACGACCTGCGCCCCGGCCTGGGCAACCGCATCTATGGCTGCGACGACTGCCTCGCCGTCTGCCCGTGGAACAAATTCGCCCGCGCGCATGCTGAGCCGGCCTTCCTGCCACGTTCCGAGCTGACCGCGCCGCGTCTCGCCGAGCTTGCGGCGCTGGACGACGCCGCGTTTCGCGCGCTGTTCTCCGGCAGCCCGATCAAGCGCATCGGGCGGAACCGCTTCGTGCGCAACGTGCTGGTCGCGATCGGCAATTCCGGCGATCCCGCGCTGCGGCCATCCGCGCAGGCGCTGGCGGAGGACGCCGACCCGGTGGTCGCCGAGGCCGCGCGCTGGGCCGCGCAGCGCCTTCTCGAGGCCGCCGCATGAACGCCGACGGCGCCCTCGTACTGTTCAGCGGCGGCCAGGACAGCGCCACCTGCCTCGCCTGGGCGCTGGACCGCTTCGCGCGCGTGGAGACGGTCGGTTTCGACTACGGCCAGCGCCACGCGGTCGAGCTCGACTGCCGCGCCGCCTTCCGCGCGGCGCTGGCAGCGCAGTTCCCCCACTGGGCGGCGCGGCTCGCCGAAGACCACACGCTCCGCCTCGACGCGCTCGGAACGCTCTCCGACACCGCGCTCACGCGCGAGGCCGAGATCGCGCTGCGCGAGGACGGGCTGCCCAACACCTTCGTCCCGGGCCGCAACCTGATCTTCCTCGCCTTCGCGACCGCCCTCGCCTATCGCCGCGGCCTCCGGCATATCGTCGCCGGCATGTGCGAGACCGACTATTCCGGCTATCCCGACTGCCGCGACGACACGATCAAGGCGATGCAGGTGGCGCTGAACCTCGGCATGGAGCGCCGCTTCGTCCTGCACACGCCGCTGATGTGGCGGGACAAGGCCGCCACCTGGGAGCTTGCGGAGGCGCTCGGCGGTAGGCCGCTGGTGGACATGATCATCGAGCATACGCATAGCTGCTACCTCGGCGACCGCTCGCACCGCCACGCCTGGGGCTACGGATGCGGCACCTGCCCCGCCTGCGAACTTCGCCAGCGCGGCCACGAGGCCTACACGACACGCTGCACCGCGGCAGGGCCGGCGCAATGAGAATCGAGCGCCGCCGTCGCATTGAGGGCCTGGTCTTCCTCACCGCCTTCGGCCTCTGCATCCCGGCCGCCAATTGGCTGATCGAGAATGCCGGCACCGTCTGCGTCCCGGACGGCCCGTGCCTGATCACGGTGGCGCCGGGCATCATGGCGCCCTCCGGCGTGCTGATGATCGGGCTGGCGCTGGTGCTGCGGGATCTGGTGCAGCGGCGCCTCGGGCTGGCCTGGGCCTCAGCGGCGATCCTGGCGGGCGCCGCGCTCTCGGCGCTGCTGGCCCCGCCCTCGCTGGTGCTGGCCTCGGCCCTGGCCTTCCTGCTGAGCGAGGGGGCCGACCTCGCAATCTACACGCCGCTTCAGCGCCGCGGGCTCACGCTGGCGGTGCTCGCCAGCAGCGCCGCCGGGCTCGCCGTGGACAGTTTGGCCTTCCTGTGGGTGGCCTTCGGCAGCCTCGACTACCTGGCGGGCCAGGTCATCGGCAAGACGTGGATGGTGCTGCTGGCCCTGCCGCTGGTGCACTGGCTGCGGCGCCGGGACGAGAGGCTGGGCCTGCGCGCCGCCTGAATTCGCGACCGGGCGGCGGGCCGCCCCGCAAACCGCAACGCCATGCAGGCGTTACCCCCGCCAGACCGCGGCCGGCCGAGGCGGAGACGCCAGTGGCATGATCCGCCGCCCCGGGAGAATGCCGGATCGAGTGCAGGCTGATGGCCATCAGGCCACCGGCCGCGGCGCGACCTCCAAACGAAACGACAACGCGCCGAGGCCCGGTCCATGCGCCAGACGCTCCGCATCCTGCTGGTCCTGCTTCCCGTCCTGGCCGGCGCCGCGGCCTGCGGCGCGGCGATACCGACCGGCGCGCCGCCGGCCTACGGCGATGGCCGGGACTTCAGCGGCGGCGCCTGACCCTCATTCGGGCCGGATGTTGTTCTCGCGAACGACACGGCCCCAGACCGCGATCTGCTGATCGAGGAACTCGCGCAGTTCCTCGGGGCTCGACAGGACCAGGCGCGCCTGCTGGATCTCGGTCATCTGCCGGCGTGCGCGGTCCTCCGACAGCACCTCGCGCAGCGCGGCGTTCATCCGCGCGACGATCGGCGCCGGCGTTCCGTGCGGCGCGAAGACGCCCCACCAGGCCTCCGCCCGCAGGCCGGGGAAGCCGCTCTCCTCCGCCGTCGGCACCTCGCGCAGGGCGGGCAGGCGCTCGGGGCCGAACTGCACCAAGGGGCGCAGCGTACCGCCGGCGATGTGCGGCAGGAGCAGGGCCGCGCTGCCGATCATCATCTCCACATGCCCGGCGACGGTGTCGTTCACCGCGAGGCCGCCGCTGCGATAGGGCAGGTGCGGCATGGTGATGCCGGCACGCTCCTGAAGCAGGATCATCGTCAGATGGCCGATGGTGCCGTTGCCGGTCGAGCCGAAGCTCACCTGGTCCGGCCGCGCCTTGGCCGCCGCCACCACGTCCGCGAGGCTGCGGTAGGGCTTGTCGGGCTTGCAGGCGATCGCGTAGGGCGCGCCGCCGATCAGCATGACCGGATCGAGGTCGCGCGTCAGGTCGAAGGGCAGGCGCGGCAGCAGCGCCGGCATCACCGCATGGCTGTCGAAGGTGACGAGCCAGGTCTGCCCGTCCGGCGCCGCCTTCGCGACCGCATCCGTGCCGATCGAGCCCGCGGCGCCGGAGCGGTTCTCGACGACGACCGGCACGCCGAGGCGCTGCTGCAGCCCGGGCGCAACCAGCCGCGCCACCGCATCCGTGGAGCCGCCGGGCGCGAACGGGACAACGATGCGCACCGTGCCCTTCGGCCAGGATGCCGCCCCCGTCGCCCCCGATTGCGCGCGCGCCGCCGCGCAGGGCCATGCACCGGAAAGCGCAGCCGCCGCCATGGCGCCACGCCGGGTCAGGTTCGTCATCCGCTTCCCCCTCACATCGAACCGGGCCAGCACGGCTGGTCGTGAAGGCGGGTCATGCCCCGCCATGCACCCTCGCCGCGCCGGCGCGCATCTGGTCGCGCAGCGCGCAGCGCATGTCCAGTGCCTCGGGCCGAACCGCCGCTTCCTCGATGGCTCCGCGCAGGCCGAGCCGGTCGAACATCGCGAAGACATCGGGCCCAAGCTGGATGCCGGCCCAGACTTCTCCGAACTGCCGTGCCTTCTCGACCAGGCGCACCGGGTAGCCGGCCCGGGCGAGGGCGAGGGCGGCGCCCAAGCCGCCGATGCCCCCGCCGACGACGAGGATGGGACCGCCGCTCATGACTCTTCCGTGAGTTCGAGCGTGCTCGGATGGAACAGCGCTTCGGGCGGGATCTCCCTCGCCGCGAGCCCGTCATGCACGGCGAAACGGATCATCGCCGCGACCTCCGCGCGGTTGCGCGCGAAGCCGTAGGGCCAGGGATTGCCACCCATGAACGCGCTCTGCGCCGCCGCTTCGGCGGCGATCCAGGGCAGCGACACGCGCAGCACGTTGACCATCGCCAGCTCGGCGAGCGACAGCGCCTTCGCCCGGGCGAAGGCCCGGAACAACTCGACCGACAGCCAGGGGTGGCGCTCGGCGACATCGCGCCGCACCGCGAGGCAGTGCATGATCGGGAAGAAGCCGCTCGCCTTGAACCAGACCTCCTCCTCCGCGCGGTAGTCCGGGAACAGGCGGGCAACCGGCGCGCTGCGCTCGGCAAAGCAGGCGGGCGGGCGCGGCGCGATCAGCGCGTCCAGCCGGCCCGCCGCGAGCGCGGCCTCCAATGGCTCGCCGAGCGGGCGCACGTCGATGCCCTCCGGCAGCGTGATCGCCACCCGCTCGCCGCCGGTGCGCCAGGCGATGCCGCGCGTGTCCACGCCGTAGTACTCGCGCAGGATGCCCCGGACCCAGAGCGCAGCGGTCTGCTGGTACTCCGGCAGGCCGATGGTGCGGCCGGCGAGGTCCGCCGGCGAGCGGATGCCGCGGTCCGTGCGGATGTAGATCGCCGAATGGCGGAAGGCGCGCGAGAGGAAGACCGGCACGCCGACATAGGGCGCGTCGCCGCGCGCGGTGGTGACGATGTGGCTGCCCATTGACAGCTCCGTCACCTCGAAGGCGCGGTCGCGCAGCGCGCGGCGGAAGATGTCCTCCGGCTCGCCGGGAATCGCCGTGAAGCGCACGCCCGGCACCGCGACGCGGCCGTCCAGGATCGGCCGCGTGCGGTCCGTCGCGACGCAGGCGAGCGAGAGCGAGACCGTGCCGCTCATGCTGCATCCATCGCGGCTGCGATGGTCTCCGGCGTGAAGGGCATCGCCCGCACCCGCACGCCGAGCGCGTCACGGATCGCCCCGGCGATCGCGGCGACGCTCGGCGCCAGCGCGCACTCCCCGGCGCCGAGCGGCGGCTGGTCCGGGCGCTGGATCAGACGGGTCTGCACCACCGGCACCTCGGAGAAGCGCAGGATCGGGTAGGTTTCCCAGGAATCGCTGGTGACCCGGCGGCGGTCGAAGCGCACCGCCTCCTTCAGCGCCATGGAGACGCCATGGATCGCGCCGCCCTCCAACTGGTTGGCGACGCCGTCCGGGTTGATCGCCTCGCCGACATCGGCGGCGATCCAGAGGCGCGTGGCGCGCACGGTCGCCTCGGCGGCGATCTCCGCCACCACCGCGCACCAGGCGCTGGCGTTCTTGTAGCGCGCGAAGCCGACGCCCATGCCGACCCCCTCGCGGCGCGCGCGGCCGGCCCAGCCGGCCATCTCCGCGGCCGCGCGCAGCACCTCCGCCGCGCGCGGGTCGTCGAGGTGGCGCAGGCGGAACTCCACCGGATCCGCGCCGGCGTGGGCGGCGAGCTCGTCCATCGTGGACTCGATCGCCCAGACATTCACCGGCGCGCCGAGGCCGCGCAGCGCCGAAGTACGCAGCGGCATCACCGTCAGGCGGCGCAGGCCGATGCGCAGGTTCGGGATGCGATAGAGCGGAATCGCGTTGCGCTGCGCTCCCCCGCCGCCGGCGATCGGCGGGTTGATCGAGGGCGGCACCGGCACGCCACCCTCGACATAGGCGCCGGAGAGCAGGGTCGGGTCCTGCATGCGACCGGGGCGGGAGGAATGGCCGTTGCTGATGATCTCGCACCGCCAGGAGACGAGATTCCCGGCGGCATCGGCCGTCGCCTCCACTTCCACCAGCATGGCCGAAGAGAAGGGCGACCAGCCGAGCTCCTCCGCCCGGCTCCAAAGAACGCGCACCGGCTGGTCGGGCACGGCGCGCGCCACCAGCGCAGCGTCGAGCGCGACGTCATCCGCGCCGTTGTGGCCGTAGCACCCGGCTCCCTCGACATGCCGCACGAGGATGCGCTCGGGCGCGATGCGCAGCACCTTCGCGAGGTCGGTACGCAGGTTGTAGACGCCCTGGCTGTGGGTCCAGACCTCGAGCGTCCCGCCGCTCCAGCGCGCCACGGCGCAGCAGGTGCCGACCGAGGCATGCGCCACCGGCGGGCGGAAGAAGCACGTGCGAACCGTCTGGCCCGCGAGGGCGACGTCGTCCGCGGCGCGCTCGATGACGACCGAATCCTCGTGCGGTGCCTCACGCAGCCAGTCGGCGAGCGCCCGTTCGTCGGGCAGCGTGTCCGCCTCCTCCCAGCGCACTCGCGCGGCGAGGCGCGCCGCGGCCGCCTCGGCATCGTGCTCCGCCGCTGCGACGACGGCGAGGAAGGAGCCGTCGCGGACCACGCGCGCCCCGCCGGGCAGCGGCGGTCCTCCCTCGCGCAATTCCACGAGCCGCGCTCCGCGCGCTGGCGGCCGCACCACGCGCGCATGCAGCATGCCCGGCAGGCGCAGATCGTGCACGAAGCGCGCGGCGCCGAACACCTTGTCGGGCAGGTCCAGCCGCGGCGCCGAGGTCCCCGCGATACGCCGCGCGGAAGGCGGCTTCGCCTTCACCTCCGGCGAGGCCGCGCACTCCAGCAGCGCGTCGTCCGCCTGCGCCCAGTAGGAGCCCACGGGACCGGCAGGCCCGAAAAAGGTGCCGTCCTCCACCCGCAGCGCCTCCAGCGGCACGCCGGTCTTCTGCGCCGCAACCTGGAGGTGGATGGCCCGCGCATTCGCGCAGGCATGGCGCAGCGCCGAGCCGCAGTCCTGCACCGACAGGCTGCCCGAGGTGACGCCCTCGTTCGGACTGTCCGGCGTCGCCGCCGTCTGCACGCCGATGCGCGCGAGCGAGACGTCCAGCTCGTCCGCCGCGATCTGCGCCAACGCCGTCAGGATGCCCTGCCCCAGCTCCACCTTGCCGGGCCGGATGGTCACGCGACCATCCGCGTGGAAGGTGATCCACTGCGACAGCCTTCGGTTCGTGTGCAGGCTGCCGGGCAGCCGAGGCCTGCCGTCCTCCGGCGTGACCAGGCCACGGAAATCCATGCCGCTCCCGGCGCTCATGCCGCCGCCCTCCCCTCGCGCATCGCCCGGGCGGCGCGGCGCACGGCGCGGATGATCCGGTTGTGGCTGCCGCAGCGGCACAGATGCGGGTCGAGCGCCGCGCGGATCGCCGCGTCGTCCGGATCGGGGTCGCGATCCAGCAGCGCGGCCGCGCTCACCAGGATGCCGGGCAGGCAGAAGCCGCACTGCCCTGCCTGCTCCGCCAGGAACGCGGCCTGCAAGGGGTGCGGCGCCTCCGGCGTGCCGAGCCCCTCCACGGTGCGCACCGCCTTCCCCTCCACGGCGTCGAGCGCCAGGGTGCAGGCGTAGCGCGGCGTGCCCTCCACCAGCACCATGCAGGTGCCGCATTGCTCCGCGCCGCAGCCGTAGCGCGGCCCGCTCAGGCCGAGTGGGCCGCGCAACGCGTGCAGCAGGGACACCTCGCCGGGAAGATCGACCGAGACGGCGGTGCCGTTCAGCGTGAAGCGCGTCGTCATGGCGGGCGCTCCGCTCAGCTCGCCTGGATGCGCGCCATGCGGATCCACTCGCCCTGACGCTGGATGTCGCGGCGCAGGAAGGCGTCGAATTCGGCGACCGTCATCGGCATGGGCTGCGCGCCGAGCCGCGCCTGCGCCTCGCGCGTCGCGGGGAGGGAGAGGATCCGGTTCACCTCCGCGTTCAGCCGCTCCACAACCGGCTGCGGCGTGCCGGCCGGCGCCATCAGCCCGAGCCAGAGCGAGGATTCGTAGCCCGGCAGCGTCTCCGCCACGGTCGGCAGATCGGGCAGCATCGGGCTGCGCTGCGGGCCGGTGGTGGCGAGGCCGCGCACGCGCCCGCCATGGATGTGCTCGGCCATGGTCGGGATCGCGTCGAACATGATCGGCACCTGGCCGGCGATCACGGCGGTGCGCGCCTGATCGCTGCCGCGGAAGGGCACATGCGTGACCTCGATGCCGGCCATGGCACGGAACACCTCGCCGGCGATGTGGTAGGGCGTGCCGGGACCGGAGGAGGCGTAGTCCAGCCTGCCGGGATTGGCCTTCGCATGAGCGATCAGCTCCGCCACCGTCCGCGCGGGCACGGAAGGATGCACGACCAGCACGTTGTAGGCGATGTTGACCGCCGCGACGGGCGCGAGGTCGCGCATCAGCACATAAGGCCGGTTCGGCAGCAGCGTCTCGTTCGCCGTGTGAGTGTTCGACATCATCAGGAGGGTGTGGCCGTCGGGCGCGGACTTGACGACCGCCTCGGTGCCGATCACTGCCCCGGCGCCGGGCCGGTTCTCCACCACCACCGGCTGGCCGAGCGCCTGGCCGAGCGGCTCCGACAGGAACCGCGCCGCCACATCCGCCGATCCTCCGAGGCCGAAGGGCACCACGATGCGGAGGGCCCGCGTCGGCCATGCCGCGCCTTGCGCGACCGAGCGGCGCGGCGCGGCGAGGCCCCCGGCTGCGAGGCCGGCGGCCATCCAGGCCCGGCGATACAGCAGCATGGCGCTCCTCCCTCCTGGTTTTGACCCCAGGATCGGCCGCGCCAGGCACTTCGGCAAGGGTTTCCGCCATGGGCCGGAATATCCGGCCGGCCCATGGCGGGCGGACTCAGCCGAGCGGCGGCACGCGCCGGTGCCAGTCCGTGTCGCGCTGGAAGGCGTCCGCCGCCCGCAGCACGCGCGCCTCGGCGAAGGGCCGGCCGGCGAGCTGCAGGCCGATCGGCAGGCCGCGGTCGTCGAACCCGCAGGGAATGCTGACCACCGGCAGGCCCAGATAGTTGAACGGCCGCGTGTTCGCCGAGACGGCCATGAAGCGCGACCAGTTCTGTGGATCGGCGTCGATGTCGGTCTCCGCGAGGGTCGGCACGCGCGTCCGCAGCGTCGGTGTCGCCACCAGGTCGAAGCGGCCGAACGCCTCGGTGCAGAATTGGCGCAGGACCGGGCCGCGGCGCGACAGCGCCTCGACATAGAGATGGCCCGGGATGGCGTAGCCGCCAAAGAGCCGGGCGGAGAGGTGGATGGAGTAGTCGCCCGGCCGCCCGCGCATCCAGTTCGCGTGGATCGCGGCGCCCTCCACCCGGCTGAGCAGCGCGCCATAGGCGGTGACGGCGCGGAGCGACGGGACGGAGATGCGCTCCACCGTCGCGCCGCGCGCCTTGAGCACCTCGAGCGCCGCCTCGAAGGCATCCACCACGACGGTGTCGGCGCCGTCGAAGAACCACTGCTGAGGCACCGCGATGCGCAGGCCCCGGATGTCGCCGGTGAGCGCCGCCTCGTAGTCCGCCACAGGCTCGCGCGCGCTGGTCGGGTCCTTCGGGTCATGGCCGGCGACGACGCGCAGGAACCGCGCCGCGTCGCGCGCCGTGCGCACCAGCGGGCCGACATTGTCCGCGGAGAAGGAGAGCGGCATGACGCCGAAGCGCGAGACGCGAGTCTGCGTCGGCTTCAGCCCCGTGACGCCGCAGAGCGACGCCGGCAGGCGGATCGAGCCGCCCGTGTCGGACCCCAGCGCCGCGGTGACGAACCGCGCGGCGACGCTGGCGCCGGAGCCGGAGGAGGAGCCGCCGGTGCAGTAGGGCAGGTTCCAGGGGTTGTGGCAGTCGCCGAAATGCGCGTTGTGGCCCGTGGGATTCTGCGCGAACTCGGCCATGTTCAGCGTGCCGAGATCGATGGCTCCGGCGGCGTCGAGCCGCTCCAGCACCGTCGCCGTCACCGTGGGCACGAAGTCACGGCGGATCTTCGACCCGCAGGTGCTCACCTTTCCGGCGCGGTAGTACATGTCCTTGTGCGCCACGGGCACGCCATGCAGCGGTCCCAGCGGCTTGCCGGCCGCACGCGCCTTATCCGCCGCGGCCGCCGCCTCCCGCGCCTCCTCGCGGTCGAGCCGGATGAAGGAATTGACCTTGCCGTCATGCGCCTCGATGCGCGCGAGGCAGGCCTCGAGCAGCGCGCTGGCGGTGATCTCGCCGCGGGCGATCGCGTCCGCGGCCTCGGTCATGGACAGCGTTGCGAGGTCCGTGGCGTCAACGGGAGCGTTCACGGCGTCTTCTCCTTCTCGGCCTGCAGCGCCGCCTCGAAGGAGGACGGCTCGTCCTCGAACACCAGCGTACCGCGCAGCGCCTCGAGCTCCGCGAGCAGCGGCGGGAAGTCGGAAAGGCCGTGCCGCGCCGCCGCGTTCGGGCACTCTACGCCACTCCAGCGCCGGATGCGCTCGATGGTGGGCTGAACCAGGTCAGATTCCATGCGCGATTCTCCCGCTGCAATGCGCGGCGGTCAGGCTAGCAAACGACGTGCCAGCTTGTCGCCCTTCCCGGACGCGCGGCAACCAGAGTGCGGATGCAGCAGCGGCCCTCCACCTGCCGCTTCGCGCGCCCGTTTCGGCAGCCGGCCGTCTCCCGGCCGGAGCGGCGCCCCGGCGCGAACCCCGCGCCGCGCGCAATCCGCCGGCACCGATGCTGCACCACCGGTAGTCACATGGCCTTGGCCACGCGCCGCCGCGTGCCGATGCGCCAATGGGCCGTCAGGACGCGATCGCGTAGGCCGGGCGCCGCGGATCGGCGCCGGCATGGACCATGCCGCTCCTCGGATCGGTCAGGATCACCTCCACGCTGCCGGCGAGCCAGGTCCACTCCGGCCAGTCCTGCATCGCGTGCCCGCGCGCGGCAAGCTCCTGTCGCGTCTCCGCTCCAATCCGGGTCTCGGCCGCGAGGCGAGCGGGAAAATACTCGAAGGGCGCGAAGGAGGACGGGAAGGAGTAGCTCGCCACGCGCGGCGCCTCGATCGCGGCCTGCACCTCCATGCCGAAATGCAGCACATTGAGCATCACCTGCAGCATGGCCTGGATCTGCACGTCGCCACCCGGCGTGCCGAAGGGCATCACGCCGCCGTCGCGCGTGACGACCATGGCCGGATTGGGCGTCAGGCGCGGCCGCTTGCCGGGCGCGACGCCGCAGGGATGCCTCGGGTCCGGCCGGCTCTGCGAGCCGCGGTTGGAGGGGATGATGCCGAGGCCCGGCACCACCGGCGAGTTCCACGACCCATCCGAGGGCGTGGCGCTGAACGCATTGCCCCAGCGATCGACGACGCAGACATAGGTGGTGTCGGCCTCCACCATCGGCGCGGCGGCGCGGGTCTCCGGCACCGGTGCGGTCCCGGCATTGAGCCGCGGGGCGGGCATGCCGGGATGGGCGCGCCGCGGGTCGATCTCCCGCGCGCGCGCCTCGATGTGCGCATCGGAGAGCAACGCGTCCAGCGGCACGTCCACGAAGGCCGGGTCGCCGAAGTGGTACTCGCGGTCCGCCATTGCCGCCTTCACGGCCTCAGCGAACAGGTGCAGGTAGTCGGCCGAGTTGTGCGCGAGCCCGTCGAGCCCGGCGCGCTCCATCACCAGCAGCGCCTCGAGCAGCGCCGGGCCCTGGCACCACGGGCCGCAGGTCAGCACCTCGTGCCCGCGCCAGCGCCGCCGCACCACGGGCTCCAGGCGCGACCGGAAAGCGGCCATGTCCTCCATCGAGAGGTAGCCGCCCTCGCGCTTCTGGAAGGCGACGATCTCGCGCGCGATGTCGCCCTGGTAGAACGCCGCACGCGCCGCGGCGAGGCCGGCGAGGCGCCCCTTCCCCGCCGCCTTGCGCTCCTCGTCCACCATGTATTGCAGGGTGCGCGCGAGGTCGGCCTGCACGAATTTCTCGCCGACGCACGGCCGCCGCCCTCCCGGCAGGAAGATCGCCGCGCTGGAGGGCCAGCGCGCGTACTCCGCCTCGTGCTTCTCGATGTTCTCGGCGAGCAAGGGGAAGACCGCGAAGCCGTCGCGGGCGAAGCGGATCGCGTATTGCGCCACGTCGCCGAAGCTCATCGTGCCATGGCGCTCCAGCGCGGTGATCCAGGCATCCGGCGCGGCCGGCACCACGGTCCGCAGCACGCCGGGGGGAATCTTGCCGCCATGCTCGCGCATGAACAGGTCGGGGGGCAGCGATTTCGGCCAGTGGCCGAGGCCGGCGATAGTCTCCACCGTGCCGTCCGCCTTGCGGATCATGATCGGCGCCACGCCCGCAACGTTCACCAGGTCCGGGAGCAGGACGCCGAGCGCGATGCCGGCCGCGCAGCCCGCGTCGATCGCGTTGCCGCCGGCCTCCAGCACGGCGAAGCCTGCGGCTGCGCCGAGGTAATGGCCGGCCGAGACCGCGTGGCGCGTGCCGCTGATGGTCGGGCGTGTCTGCATGGGGCAACGCTCCTCTGCGCCGGCGGAGGGCGCACAGCCGAGAGTGCGGCCGGCCCCGCCATCATGCCACAGGGTCCGCGCGGCCGGCCGGCGATGTCAACCGGGTCCGCCTCGCCCGCCCGCTTCACGCCGGCGCCCGCAGACGCGAGGATGCGTGTGCAGCACCGCGCCGCATGGCCGCTGCCGATGCCTGGAAGGAGCCACAGTCCATGTCCGAAACCGCCTCCGCCCCGCCCGTCCTGCTTTCCGTGGACTCCCGCGGCATCGCGACCGCCACGCTCAACCGCCCGCACAAGGGCAATGCTTATGACGAGGGCCTGCTCGCCGCCCTGATCGAGGGGCTCGACCGGCTGGAGGGCGACGCGAGCGTGCGCGCCCTCGTGATCCGTGGCGCGGGCAAGCATTTCCAGGCCGGCGCCGACCTCGACTGGCTGGCCCAGGCGGCCACCTACCCGCCGGAGAAGGCCTTCGAGGCCTCGATGGCCACCACCCGCGCGATGCAGAAGCTCAACGAGTTCCCGCGCCCCACCTTCGCCCTGATCCACGGCGCCTGCTTCGGCGGCGGCTGCGGCATCGTCTGCTGCGTGGACGTCGCGCTCGCCACCTCCGATGCGATCTTCGGCATCACCGAGGTACGCGTCGGCGTGGCGCCGACGCCGATCAGCACGCACATGGTCAACGCCATGGGCCTGCGCCACACCCGCCGCTACGCGCTGACCGGCGAGCGCTTCGACGCCGCCGAGGCGATGCGCATCGGCCTCGTCCACGAGGTCCATCCGGCCGACAAGATCGAGGCGAGGCTCGCGGAGATCCTCGACCAGACCATGCTCTCCGGGCCGGGGGCAATCGCGATGACGAAGCACTCCTTCCTCGCCGCCAACGGCCTTACCCTCAGCCCGCGCGAGATGGCGATGCTGGCGCATGAGAGCTGGACTCAGCGCGCCTCCGAGGAAGGGCGCGAGGGGCTGGCCGCCTTCCGCGAGAAGCGCCGCCCGAGCTGGTATCGCTGAGCCCACCGAGCGGCCGGTCACCGGCAACGGCCTGGCCGCCCACGGCGCCTCCCACGGAACCCGGCGGGCCGTTGCGCGTCCGGGCAGGCGGAGGTTGCCGCATGCCCGACGACGAGCCCATCCGTGCCCGCGCCCCGCAGGGCGCAGGGCACGACCCTGCGGAGACGGTGCCGCACCACGGCGCGCTCCGCCTGCCCACGGTCGAGATCGACACCTACAACGAGGAACTGCGGCACGACGAGGGCGGATTCCTCGGCGACCGCGCCTCCTCGCGCGCCTTCACCGAGATCCTGGAGGACTGGCGTGACCGGCTGCGCCACGTCGGCGCCGAGGACCCCCTCGGCGAGCGGCCGAGCAAGGCGATCAAGCACAAGGCGCTCGACGCCGCCCTGACCGATGGCGAGCCGGAGGCGGCCGGGCTGGTGCAGTCCGCCATCGAGGACTTCGCGCACGAGCTCGCCGCCGTGATCCGCCGCTTCCTCCGCCTCAGGGCGTGGAGGGACACGGAGCGCATCATTATCGGCGGGGGATTCCGTGAGAGCCGCATCGGCGAGGTGGCGATCGGGCGCAGCCAGGTGCTGCTGCGGACCGAGGGCGTGCCGGTGGACCTGGTGCCGATCCGCCACGCCCCCGACGAGGCCGGGCTGATCGGCGCGGCGCAGCTCCTGCCATGCGAAATGCTGGAGGCCTGCGACCTCTTCCTCGCCGTGGACATCGGCGGGACGAATTTCCGCGCCGGGCTGGTGGAGCCTCGCCTCTCCAAGGCCGCCGACCTCTCCGCCGCGCGGGTGCGCCGGGCCGAGCAGTGGCGGCACCGCGACGAGAGGCCGACCCGCAAGCAGGCGGTGGCGAGGCTCGTGGAAATGCTGCGTGACCTCGCGGCCTGGGCGGAAAAGGACAAGCTGCGCCTCGCGCCCTGGATCGGCGTCGGGTGCCCAGGGCTGATCGAGGCGGACGGCCGGATCAGCCGCGGCGCGCAGAACCTGCCCGGCAACTGGCAGACCGACCGGTTCAATCTGCCCGAGGAGCTGAACGCGGCGCTGACCGGGCTCAGCGGCGCCACGAGGGTGGTGCTGCACAACGACGCCGTGGTGCAGGGCCTCTCAGAGGCGCCGTTCCAGCGCGACGACGTGACGCGTTGGGGCGTGCTGACGATCGGCACGGGCCTCGGCAATGCCCGCTTCACCAACCAGGCGGGAAAGGCGCCGGCGGCCTCCTCACGCCGCTAAGCGGCGGCCCCACGCAGGGCGGGCCGCCCTTGCTCCCGGTCCTGGGGTCACGTGCTATGACGGCCGCCATGGACCTCGAGGCCGAATACAACAACCGCGCGCGCGTCCCCGAGCACCCGGCAATCCTGGAGGGATGGGCGCGGGACGCCGCCGCCTACCGCGCCGCGCGCCGCGACAGCGCCGAGCTGGACCTGGCCTATGGGCCTGGGGAGCGCGAGCGGCTGGACCTGTTCTGGCCGGAGGCGGCCGGCGCCACGCGGGACGCGCCGATCGCGCTGTTCATTCACGGCGGCTACTGGCAGGCACTGGACCGAAGCTGGGTCAGCCACTGCGCGCGCGGCCTCAACGCTCGCGGCGTGGCAGTCGCCATCCCGTCCTACGACCTGTGCCCCGCCGTTACCGTCGCGCACATCCTGGACCAGATGCGCGCCGCGGCGGCCTTCCTGCACCGCCGGCACGGGCGGCGCCTGCTGGCGGCCGGGCATTCCGCCGGCGGCCACCTCGCGGCCATGCTCATGGCGACCGACTGGCGCGCCCTCGACCCCGCCCTGCCGGCGGACCTCGTGCCGGCCGGGCTGCCGATCTCGGGCCTGTTCGAGCTGGAGCCGCTCCTGCCGACCACGATCGCCCGGGCGCTCCGCCTCGACGCGGCAGAGGCGCACGCCCTCTCGCCGCGCTGGCTCCCCGCGCCGCGCAGCGGCGACACGGCGACCATGCTGCATGCCGTGGTCGGCGGGGCGGAAAGTACCGAGTTCATCCGCCAGACCCGCGACTTCGCCGCCGCCTGGGGCGGAAGCTGGGAGGCGCTGCCGGGCGCGAACCACTTCACCGTCCTCGCGCCGCTCTCCGACCCGGCGAGTGCGCTGGTCGCACGCGCCGCGGCCATGGCGGCGCGGCTTGCCGGCTGATGCCGTACGCCTCAAATAGCCGCGACCGAGCACCGGAGGGGAGGAGGGACCGACCATGACGACGCCACGGCTCGACAGGCGCCAACTGCTCGCAACGGCCGCCGCCTTCGGCCTCGCCGCGCCGCATGTCGCGCGCGCCCAGGCGCAGGCGGTGAAGATCGGGCTCGTCGCGGTGCTCACCGGCCCTCAGGCGGCCCTCGGCACCCAGCTGCGGGACGGCTTCCAGCAGGGCCTGCGCCATCTCGACGGCAAGCTGGGCGGCCGGCCCGCCGAGGTCATCGTGATCGACGACGAGCTGAAGCCGGACGTCGCCGTCACCAAGGTCCGCGCCGCGCTGGAGCGCGACAAGGTGGACTTCGTGGTCGGCGTGGTGTTCTCCAACATCCTCCAGGCGGTGTTCCGCCCGGTGACGGAGACGAACACCTTCCTGATCTCCACCAATGCCGGCGCCTCGACCTTCGCCGGGCGCGGATGCAACCCGTTCTTCTTCACCACCTCCTACAACAACGACCAGGTCCACGCCGCGATGGGCCAGGTGGCCCAGGACGAGGGCTACCGCCGCGTCTTCATCCTCGTGCCCAACTACCAGGCCGGGCGCGACGCCGCCGCCGGCTTCAAGAGCCGCTTCAAGGGCGAGGTGGTGGACGAGGTCTATGTCCCCCTCACCCAGCTCGACTTCTCCGCGGATCTCGCGAAGATCGCGGCGGCGCGGCCGGATGCGCTGTTCACCTTCATGCCCGGCGGCCTCGGCGTGAACCTGGTGCGCCAGTACCGTCAGGCGGGCCTCGCCAACATCCCCTTCCTCTCCACCTTCACGGTGGACGAGGCGACCCTGCCCGCGCAGGGCGAGGCGGCGCTCGGCTTCCTGCACGCCGCGCCCTGGGCGCCGAACATGGACAACGAGCAGAACCGCCGCTTCGTGCGCGACTTCGAGGCGCAATACAACTACGTCCCCGCCACCTACGCCGCGCAGTCCTACGACGGCGCCATGCTACTCGATTCGGCGATCCGCAAGGTGGACGGCAACCTCGCCGACAAGGCGGCGCTGCGCCGCGCGCTGGAGGCCGCCGATTTCCGCTCCGTACGCGGCAATTTCCGCTTCGGCCCGAACCACTACCCGGTGCAGGACTTCTGGCTCTGCCGCGTCGCCCGCCGGCCGGACGGCAAGTTCCAGACCGAGGCCGTGCGCAAGGTGCTGGAGAACAACGCCGATCCCCATGTCGGCGAGTGCCGCATGCGCCCGGCCTGATGTCGCCGGAGCTGTTGCTGGTGCAGGCCCTGAACGGCCTGCAATTCGGCATCCTGCTGTTCCTGGTCGCGGCCGGGCTGACGCTGGTGTTCGGGGTGATGGATTTCATCAACCTCGCCCATGGCGTGCAGTACATGCTGGGCGCCTATTTCGGCGCCTCGCTCGCGGCCGCGACGGGCAGCTTCTGGCTCGGCCTCCTGCTTGCGCTGCCGGCCGCCCTGCTGGCGGGGCTGGTGCTGGAATTCCTGGTCTTCCGGCACCTCTACGACCGCGACCACCTGGCGCAGGTGCTGGCGACCTTCGGCGTGATCCTGTTCCTCAACGAGGGCGTGAAGCTGGTCTGGGGCGCCGCGCCGCTGCAGATGCCGATCCCGGCGCTGCTCGAGGGCGGCGTGGCGCTGATGCCGGGACTCCAGTATCCGATCTATCGCCTCGGCATCATCGGCGCCGGCCTCGCGACCGCGTTGCTGCTCTGGTTCCTGGTGGACCGCACCCGGGCGGGCATGCTGGTGCGCGCAGGTGCGACGAACCCGGAGATGGTCTCCGCGCTCGGCGTGGACATCCGCCGGCTGTTCACGCTGGTCTTCGGCTTCGGCGCCATGCTCGCGGGCTTCGCGGGGGTGATGGCGGCGCCCATCCTCTCGGTCGAGCCGGGGATGGGTGACACGCCGCTGATCCTCGCCTTCGTGGTGATCGTCATCGGCGGCATCGGCTCGATCCGCGGCGCCTTCGTCGCCGCCCTGCTCGTCGGGCTGATCGACACGCTGGGCCGCGCCGCGATGCCGGACCTGATGCGCCTCTTCCTTGCGCCCTCGCCGGCGCGGCAGGCGGGGGCGGCGATCGCCTCGATGCTGGTGTACATCCTGATGGCCGCGTTCCTCGCCTTCCGCCCCGCCGGCCTCTTCCCCGTGCGCACCGGCTGAGCCCGCCCGTCGGATGCGCGAGTGGGTGGTGCCGTTGGTGCTGTTCGCCGGCCTCGCCGCCGCGCCCTTCGCCGGCTTCGGCGAAGGCTACGCGCTGACCCTGCTCGCGCGCACCATGATCCTCGGCATGGCCGCGGTCGGCCTGGCGCTGCTGGTCGGCGGCGCCGGTCTCGTCAGCCTCGGCCATGCCGCCACGCTCGGCGTCGGCGCCTACGCCGTGGTGGTGCTGGATGCGAACGGCATCACCGACGCGACGACGGTCCTGCCCGTTGCGATCGCCGCGGCCGCGCTGTTCGCGCTCGCCACCGGTGCGATCAGCCTGCGCACCTCCGGCGTGCACTTCATCATGATCACCCTCGCCTTCGGGCAGATGG
This sequence comes from Acetobacteraceae bacterium, assembly GCA_019689515.1. GTDB lineage: Bacteria > Pseudomonadota > Alphaproteobacteria > Acetobacterales > Acetobacteraceae > Caldovatus. The sequence continues at coordinate 28,631 of JADGHI010000001.1, forward strand.
CGTTCTTCACCGCCTCCTCCCTCGCCGCCTATGGCGGGGACGACGGCTACACACTGTTTTCGCGCACCGAGGTCGCCGGCACCCGCCTGCTTGAGGACCGCCTCGCCTTCCATTACGTCTGCCTGGGCCTGCTCGGCCTGACCTACCTGTTCTGCCGCGCCGCGCTGGCCGCGCGCTTCGGCCGCGTGCTGCGCGCCGCCCGCGAGAATGCGCTGCGCGTGCGTGCGGTTGGCCTCGACCCCTATCCCTACCGGCTGCTCGCTTATGTGCTCGCCGGCGCGATCGGCGGCCTGGCAGGCGTGCTGCTCGCCAACGCCGCGGAGTTCGTGGCGCCGAGCTACCTCTCCTGGCAGCGTTCGGGCGAGTTGCTGTTCATGGTGATCCTCGGCGGCCTCGGCAGCCTGCACGGCGCCATCCTCGGCGCGCTGGCCTATGTGCTGCTCGAGGAGTGGCTGTCGCACCTGACCGAGCACTGGCGGATGATCTTCGGCCCGCTGCTGATCCTCTCGGTCCTGTTCTTCCGCGGCGGCCTCGCCGGCCTGCTCGCGCCGCGGCAACGGCGATGACCGCCGACCCGCTGCTGCGCATCGAGGGGCTGAGCAAGCGCTTCGGCGGCCTCACCGTCACCGACGAGGTCTGGCTCGACGTCCTCCCCGGCGAGATCCACGCCGTCATCGGCCCGAACGGCGCCGGCAAGACGACGCTGATCAACGAGGTGAGCGGCGTGGTGGCGCCCGATTCCGGCCGCATCCTGTTCGGCGGGCTCGACATCACGCGCCTGTCCATGCCGCGGCGCATCCGCGCGGGGCTGGCGCGCAGCTTCCAGATCACCTGCGTCCTGCCCGGCTTCTCCGTTCTGGAGAACGTCGCCCTCGCGGCGCAGGCGCGCGACGGCTCCTCCTTCCGGTTCCTCCGCCCCGTCGCGAAGGAGGCACGGCTGAACGCGGCGGCGCGCGAGGCGCTCGACGCCGTCGGCCTCGCCGACCGCGCCACGATGCCGGCAGGGGCGCTGTCACATGGCGAGAAGCGCCAGCTTGAGCTCGCCATCGCCCTCGCCACCCGTCCACGCCTGCTCCTCCTCGACGAACCGCTGGCCGGCGCAGGGCCGGAAGAAACCGAGCGGCTGATCGCGCTGCTCGACCGGCTGCGGTCCGACTACGCCATCCTGCTGGTCGAGCACGACATGCGCGCGGTCTTCGCGCTCGCGGACCGCATCTCGGTGCTGGTCTATGGCCGCGTGGTTGCCACCGGAGCCCCGGCCGCGATCCGCGCCAACCCGGAGGTCCGCGCCGCCTATCTCGGCGAGGACGAGGCGTGATGCTGCGCATCGAGCGCCTCGCCGCCGGCTACGGGCAGAGCCAGGTCCTGTTCGACGTCTCGCTCGACATCGCCCCCGGCGAGGTGGTGACCCTCCTCGGCCGCAACGGCATGGGCAAGACGACGACGGTGCGCGCGGTGATGGGCCTGCTGAAGCCCTGGTCGGGCGAGATCAGCTTCGACGGTGTTTCCCTTACCGGCCTGCCGCCCTACCGCATCGCCCGCCTCGGCCTCGGCCTGGTGCCGGAGGGGCGGCAGGTCTTCCCGACCCTCACGGTCGAGGAGAACCTGATCGCCACCGCCCGCCCCGGCCCCTGGTCCCTGGCCCGGGTCTTCGCCCTGTTCCCACGGCTCGCGGAACGCCGGAGCAATCTCGGCGCCCGGCTCTCCGGCGGCGAGCAGCAGATGCTCGCCATCGGCCGCGCGCTGATGACCAATCCCCGCCTGCTGATCCTGGACGAGGCAACGGAGGGCCTGGCCCCGCTGGTCCGGGCCGAGATCTGGTCTGTGATCGCCGCGCTGAAGGCGGAGGGGCTCTCGATCCTGCTGATCGACAAGAATCTCGCAGCGATGCTGCGCCTGGCCGACCGGCATGTCATCATCGAGAAGGGACGCGTGGTCTGGACCGGCGGCAGCGCCGCGCTTGCCGCCGCGCCCGACATCCGCGACACCTACCTGCACGTGTGAGGGAGAGGGAGGTCCCGACGATGAGCGCACCGAAGATGACCGCGGGCGTCACCCGCGCCGGCGAGGGCGAGGGAGGGGTGGTCTGGAGCATCCTTGGCCAGACCTACAAGCCCGTGGCCCATTCCGAGACCTGCTTCGCCTTCGACACGCTGTTCCCGCCCGGAACCTTCGTGCCCCCGCACATCCACCCGACGCAGGACGAGTTCATCCGCGTCCTCGAGGGCCAGTTCGAGCTGTTCCTCGACGGCCAGACGCTGACCGCGGGCGCGGGCGATCTGATCCGCATGCCGATGGGCCTCGCCCACGGCATCTTCAACAAGTCCGGCCAGAACGTGCGCGCGCTGTTCTGGGTCTCCCCGGCGCGCGACCTCTACCGGCTGTTCACGCGCATCCACAACGTGCCCGATCCGAACGAGGTGGTGCGGATCGCGAAGGAGCACGAGGTGGAGTTCCTGCCGCCGCCCGGCTGATCCGTCAGCCCTTCTTCGGCGGATGCCGCGGCCGGTCGAGGAAGGCGCGCAGCATCCGCCGCGGTTCCTCGCCGCGCCAGGCCTCGGCGAAGCTGTCGATGCCGGCGCGGATGGCCTCGGCCATCGGCAGGTCCTCCCAGGCCCGGATCAGACGCTTCTGCAGCCGCAGCGCCTGCGGCCCCGCGCGGCCGAGCATCTTGAGCCACTCCGCCACCGCCGCATCCAGCGCCGCGCCGGGTTCGGCGACCCGCTCGACGAGCCCCCAGGCGAGGGCCTCCTCCGCGCCGATCGTCTCGCCGAGGAGCAGCAGGCGCCGCGCGCGGCCCCAGCCGATCAGCGTCGGCAGCAGCGCCGCCTCGACCACGGAGGGCAGGCCGAGCAGCACCTCCGGCATGCCAAAGGTCGCGGTGGAGGCGGCGATCCGCAGATCGCAGGACGCCGCGAGTTCCAGCCCGGCGCCGAGCGCATGCCCGTTGATCCGCCCGATCACCGGGACCGGCGCCTCGCGCACCGCCTTGCAGGCACGGTGCACCGCCTCGATGAAGCGCCTGGCCTCGACGTGGTCGGCCAGCTCCGCCATCTCGCGGATGTCGGCGCCGCCGACGAAGGCACGCTCGCCCGCACCGGTCACGACGACCGCGCGCAGGTCGGCATGCGCGCCGAGCCCTTCGATGGTCTCGGCGAAGCGACGCAGCACCGTCGAGTTCAGCGCGTTGAGCTTCGCCTCGTTGTCGATCGTCACCCACGCGACCAGACCGGTCTCCGGCGTGGCTTCGAGCCTGAGCGTCACCTCTCCGGTCCGGCTTGCGGCGGTGGTCACGCGCAATCCCCCCTCTCCTGCCCTGCTGTGGCCGGCTCAAGGCTGCGCGACGGCGAACCCCGCCATCTTCGCGTAGCCGCCGGCGATCGCCGCGAGTTCCTCCCGGCTGATCACATCCTCAAGCCGCGCGAAGCCGTCCGGCGCGCGCTCGGAAACCACGTCCACCACCCGCTCCGGCCCGCCGAGGCGATTGGATCGCACGATCTCCGCCGTCTTCGGCAGCCGCTCCGCCTCATAGGCCGCGAGCGCCTCCTCGACCGGCCGTTCGGCCAGCAGCGCGGCCAGGCAGCGCGCGTCCAGCACCGCCTGCGAAGCGCCGTTCGAGCCCACCGGATACATCGGATGCGCCGCGTCGCCGAGCAGCGTCACGCGCCCCTGCGTCCAGAAGGGCAGCGGATCGCGGTCGCACATCGGGTATTCCCAGAACTCCGGCGTGGCGCGCACCATCGCCTCCACGTCCAGGAACGGCATGCGGAACCGCCGCACATGCGGGAGCACCTCGTCGAGCCGACCGGGCCGCGACCAGTCCTCGCGCCGCGGCGGCGGGCGGGTCGCGTCGCCGATCTGCGCGCAGACCACCCAGTTGGTCAGGCGCGTGTCCGGCGTGCGGCCGGCACCGATCGGGTAGAGGACGAGCTTCTCCTTCATGTCGCCGGCGACGATCATGGTGTCGCCGCCCTCGAAGGCCGGCCAGTCCAGCGCGCCGCGCCACATCTGAATGCCGTTCCAGCGGATGCCGCCGTCCTGCGGATGCAGGATCGCGCGCACGGCGGAGTGGATGCCGTCCGCTCCCACCAGCACATCGCCATGCGCCGTGCTGCCGTCCGCGAAGCGCGCGGTGACGCCGCCCGCGGTCTGGCTGAAGCCGACGAGCCGCTTCCCTGTGAGGATCGCGTCGGGGGCAAGCCGCTCCTTCGCGGCGTTCCACAGCACGCCGTGCAGCCAGCCGCGATGGATCGAGAATTGCGGCACCTCGTGCCCGGCATAGATGCCGCGCTTCTCGACCCAGATCTCCTGCCCGAAGCGGTTGAGGTAGCGCAACTCCCGCGTGCGGACCGCGACCGCATCCAGCGCCGGCAGCAGGCCGAGCGCGGCAAGCTCCCGGATCGCGTGCGGCAGGGTGTTGATGCCGACGCCGAGCTCGCGCACCTCCGTCGCCGCCTCGAAGATCGTGCAGCGGATGCCGCGCTCGTGCAGCGACATCGCGAGCGTCAGCCCGCCGATGCCGCCACCTGCGATCAGCACATGCATGGCGCCGCTACTCCGCGGCCGCCTTCGGCACCGCCGGAAGCGCCGCGGCATGGATTTTCGGCCGCGCCTTCAGCCTGAGTTCGCGCATCTCCTCTCTCTCCCGCGCCGCGTTGCGCATCAGCGCGTCCTTGCCCCACAGATACTGCGGCGGGCAGGCCACCTCGGCGACACCATACTGCGCCGCCGCCTGGAGCGTGAAGGAGGGGTTGGTCAGATGCGGCCGCGCCAGGGCAACGAGGTCAGCCCGCCCGGTCGCGAGGATCGTGTTGGCCTGGTCCGCCGAGGTGATGTTGCCGACGCACATGGTGGCGACCCCCGCCTCGTTGCGGATCATGTCCGACCACGGCACCTGGAACATCCGCCCATAGACCGGCGCGGAATCCGCCACCGTCTGCCCGGTGGAGACGTCGATCAGGTCGCAGCCATGCGCCGCGAAGGCGCGCGCGATCGCCAGCGTGTCCTCGTCGCTGATGCCGCCATCCGCCCAGTCGGTGGCGGAGATGCGCACCGACATCGGCCGGTCCTCCGGCCAGGCGGCACGGAGGGCATCGAAGACCTCGAGCGGGTAGCGCAGCCGGTTCTCCACCGGCCCGCCGTACTCGTCCGTCCGGCGGTTGGTCAGCGGCGAGAGGAAGCTCGCCAGCAGATAGCCGTGCGCGCAGTGCAGCTCCAGCATGTCGAAACCGCAGCGGATCGCGCGCCGCGCCGCCTGGACGAAATCCTCCTTCACAGCGTCCATCTCCGCGCGCGTCATCTCACGCGGCACCTGGCTGTGCGGGAAGTAGGGGATCGGGCTCGCCGAGACGATCGGCCAGTTGCCGGATTCGAGCGGCTGGTCGATCCCCTCCCACATCAGCCTCGTGCTGCCCTTCCGCCCGGCATGGCCGAGCTGGAGGCAGATGCGCGCCTCGCCATGGGCGTGGACGAACTCCACGATGCGCCGCCACGCCGCCTCCTGCTCGTCGTTCCAGAGGCCCGCGCAGCCCGGGGTGATGCGCGCCTCCGGCGAGATGTCCGTCATCTCCGTGAAGATCAGCCCCGCTCCGCCGACCGCGCGCGCGCCGTAATGCACCAGGTGCCAGTCGCCCGGCACGCCATCCTTCGCGCTGTACATGCACATGGGGGAGACGACGACGCGGTTCGCGAGCGCCATGCCGCGCAGCTGGAAGGGCTGGAACAGCGGTGGCCTGGCGGGATCGGCGGACAGGCCCGCTGCGCGCGCCTCCTCGGCGAAGACGCGCTGCGTCTCCTCGACGAAGGCCGGCGCGCGCAGCGAGAGGTTGTCCCAGGTGATCGCCTTGCTGCGCGTCATCACGCCGAAGGCGAAGCGCGTCGGGTGCATGTGCCAGAAGCGCTTCACGTGCTCGAACCAGACGAGCGAGACATCGGCTGCGTGCTGCGTCCTCTCCACCTCCTCCCGCCGTCCGGCCTCGAAGCGGGCGAGGCAGGTAGCCACGTCGCCGCCGGCCATGAAGGCGCCGTGCAGCGCGATAGCATCCTCCATTGCAAGCTTGGTACCGGAGCCGATGGAGAAATGCGCGCTCGCCTTGGCATCGCCGAGCAGGACGACGTTGTCCTTCACCCACCGCTCGCAACGGATCATAGGGAATTGCCGCCAGTGCGAACGGTTGGTCAGCAGCCGGTGCCCGCGCAGTTCCTCGGCGAACACGCCCTCCAGGAAGCGCGCGCTCTCCCGCTCGTCCATGCGGTCGAGACCGGCGCGGGCGAAGGTCTCCGGATCGGTTTCCATCACCCAGGTGCTGGCGTCCGCTTCGTACTGGTAGCAGTGGGCGATGAAGATGCCCTCGGGCCGCTCGCGGAAGAAGAAGGTGAAGGCGTCGAAGGGCCGGGTCGAGCCCATCCAGGCGAAGCGGTTGGGCCGCAGATCCACCGCGGGGACGAACCGATCGGCGAAGCGCGTGCGGACGGCGCTGTTGATGCCATCCGCGGCGACGATCAGGTCGGCTTCGGGGAAATCCTCGGGCGTCGCATCGCGCCGGAACTGCAGCTCCACGCCGAGCTGCCGGGCGCGTTCCTGCAGCGCGAGCAGCAGCGTGCGGCGCGAGCAGCCGCAGAAGCCGTTGCCGCCGATGCGGTGCACCGCGCCCTTCGCGTGGATCTCGATGTCGTCCCAGTAGGCGAAGGCCTCGGTGATCGCGCGGTAGGAGGGCGGGTCCGCCTTCTCGAAGGCCTCCAGCGTCTGGTCGCTGAACACGACGCCGAAACCGCAGGTATCGTCGGCCCGGTTGCGCTCCACCACCGTGACGCGCGCCTCCGGCCGGTCGCGCTTCATCAGGATCGCGAAGTAGAGGCCCGCCGGTCCGCCGCCGATCACCGCGATGCGCATGCCGCAGCCTCCCTGGCTCAGCCGGCCCCGGCCGAACAGTTTAGGCTTCAACTATCCGCGCACCAACGGCGATCCGTCGTTGCCGCCGCCCGGTCCGATGTTTTAAGCTTCAAACATCGCGGAGGAGCGATGGCGACCGAGCGTCCCCCTCTGGCCCGCCGGCGTGCCCTGGTCACCGGTGGCGGCAGCGGCATCGGCGCGGCCTGCGCCGCGGCGCTGACCGGTGCCGGCGCCGCCGTGCCCGTGCTCGGGCGGCGCGAGGAGCGGCTGCGCGCGGCCGTCCAGACCGGTGCGGCGGCGGATTGGATCGCCGCCGACGTCACAAGTGAGGCCGTGCTGGCGGCCGCACTCCGTGGGCGCGGTCCCTTCACCGTCCTGGTGAACGCCGCCGGCGCGGCGGAAAGCGCGCCTTTCCTCAAGTCGGACTTGGCGCTCTGGGAACGCATGCTGCGCGTCAACCTGCTCGGCGCCGTCGCCACGACGCGCGCCGTGCTGCCGGCGATGCTCGATGCCGGCTTCGGCCGCGTGGTGAACATCGCCTCGACGGCGGCGCTCAAGGGTTACGCCTATGTCACGGCCTATGCCGCGGCGAAGCACGCGCTGCTCGGCCTCACCCGCGCGCTGGCGCTGGAGGTGGCGCGCAGGGGCGTCACCGTGAACGCCGTCTGCCCCGGCTTCACTGACACGGAGCTCGTCGCCGAAAGCCTCGCGCGCATCGTCGCCACCACCGGCCGCAGCGAGGACGAAGCGCGCGCCGAACTCGTCCGCCACAACCCGCAGGGCCGCCTGGTGCGCCCGGAGGAGGTTGCAGAGGCCGTGCTTGCCCTCTGCCTGCCCGGCGCCGCGGCGCTGAACGGCCAGGCGATCGCGGTGGACCGAGGCGAGACCGCCGCATGACCGCACCACCCGACGACCTCGCTACCCGCGGCACGGTGGATGCCGAGACGCCACTCGCCCACCATCCGGCGGGCCACAAGGACGAGCTGCGCCTCTGGCTGCGCCTGCTCGCCACCGCAAACCTGATCGAGGGCGAGGTCCGGCGCCGTCTGCGCGCCGCCTTCCATACGACCCTGCCTCGCTTCGACCTGCTCGCCCAGCTCCACCGCGCGGGCGGCGCGCTGACGCTCGGCGAGATCTCGCGGCGGATGATGGTCAGCAACGGCAACATCACCGGCCTCGCCGCGCGCCTGGAGGCCGAGGGCCTGGTGGAACGCCGGGTCAGCGAGGCGGACCGGCGCGCGCAATGGCTGCGCCTGACCCCGAAGGGCCGGCGTGAGTTCTCCCGCCAGTCGGCGGCACACGAGGAGTGGATCGCGGAGATCTTCGCCGGCCTGGCGGAGGAGGAACGCGCCGCGCTGTTCCGGCTGCTCGCACGCGCCAAGCAATCGGCGCAGGCAGCCCTGGCAGAGGACACGGCATGAGCATCGATCCGCCGCTCGCCGCCTACACGGCGCGCCACCTGCGCCTCGCGGCGGGGAACGGGGTCGCGACCCTGACCCTCGACCGGCCGGAGCGGAAGAACCCCCTTACCTTCGACAGCTACGCCGAGATGACGGCGATCTTCCGCGCCGCCGCGCGGGACGACACGGTGAAGGCCTTCGTCGTGACCGGCGTGGGCGGCGATTTCTGCTCCGGCGGCGATGTGCACGAGATCATCGGCCCGCTCCTCGAACGCGACACCAAGGGCCTGATGGACTTCACCGCCCTGACCGGGGAGCTGGTGAAGGCCATGCGCGCCTGCCCGCAGCCGATCCTCGCCGCGGTGGACGGCATCGCCGCCGGCGCCGGCGCGATCATCGCCATGGCGGCGGACCTGCGCATCGGCACGCCGCGCGCGAAAGTGGCGTTCCTGTTCAACCGCGTCGGCCTCGCCGGCTGCGACATGGGCGCCTGCGCCATCCTGCCGCGCATCATCGGCCAGGGCCGCGCGAGCGAGCTGCTCTATCTCGGCCGCAGCATGACGGCGGAGGAGGGCCTCGCCTGGGGCTTCTTCAACCGCCTCGCCGAGCCCGAGGCGCTCGCCGGCGAGGCAGCGGCGCTCGCCCGGGAGATCGCCGAGGGCCCCACCTTCGCCCACGCCATGACCAAGCGCATGCTCCAGATGGAATGGGTCATGTCGGTCGAGCAGGCCATCGAGGCCGAGGCCGTCGCGCAGGCGCTGTGCATGACCACCGGCGATTTCCGCCGCGCCTACGAGGCCTTCGTGGCGAAGCGCCGGCCCGTGTTCGAAGGGCGTTGAGCCGTGCCGGACCGCAGCTTCCTCGACTGGCCCTTCTTCGAGCCGCGACACCGCGACTGGGCCGCGGAGGTCGAGGCCTGGGCGGCCGCGCATGCCGAGGACCTCGCCGCCGGCCAGGACGTGGACGCGGCCACCATTCGCCTCACGCGCGCGCTGGGCGAGGCCGGCCTGCTGCGCGCCGCGGTGCCGGAGGACGGCGGACGGCTCGATGTGCGTACGCTCTGCCTCGCGCGCGAGATCCTGGCCCGGCATGCGGGCCTCGCCGATTTCGCCTTCGCCATGGCGGGCCTCGGCACCGGCGCGGTCACGCTGTTCGGCACGGAGGCGCTGCGCCGGCGGGTCCTGCCCGCTGCACGGCGCGGCGAGGCGCTGGCCGCCTTCGCCCTGAGCGAGCCGGAGGCCGGCTCCGACGTCGCCGCGCTCGCCACCGTCGCGGAGCGCGACGGGAACGCGCACTGGCGCATCAGCGGCACCAAGACCTGGATCAGCAACGGCGGCATCGACGCGACCTACGTCGTCTTCGCCCGCACCGGAGAGGCGCCGGGCGCCAAGGGCCTCTCCGCCTTCCTCGTCCCCGCCGACGCCCCGGGCCTGAGCGTCGTCGAACGCCTCGAGATCACCGCCCCGCACCCGATCGCCACCCTGCGCTTCGAGGGCGTGCGCGTCCCGGCGGAGGCGATGCTCGGCCGCACCGGAGAGGGCTTCAAGGTGGCGATGGCGACACTTGACCTGTTCCGCACGACGGTCGGCGCCGCAGCGCTCGGCTTCGCGCGCCGGGCGCTCGGCCTCTCCCTCGACCGCGCCGCCAGCCGGAAGCTGTTCGGCGCGACGCTGTTCGACCAGCAGATGACCCAGGCGGCGCTCGCCGACAGCGTCGCCGACGTGGAGGCGGCGGCGCTGCTCGTCTACCGCGCCGCCTGGCTCAAGGACTCCGGCGCGGAGCGGATCACGCGCGAGGCCTCGCTCGCCAAGCTCTTCGCCACGGAGGCGGCGCAGCGCGTCGTGGACCGCTGCGTCCAGCTCCACGGTGGCCTCGGCGTCACCCGCGGCCACAAGGCGGAGGAACTCTACCGCGAGGTGCGGGCGCTGCGCGTCTATGAGGGCGCGAGCGAGATCCAGCGCGTCATCATCGCGCGCGCAGCCCTGGCGACGGTGGTACGCGCGCAAGCATAGGGGAGGCGGCGATGGCCGGCACAGCAGCGGCGGCCTTCGATCCTGGATCGTGGTCCGGCAGCAGCCCCGACCTCGCCCCCAGCGCCCATCGTGACGGTTTCGCGCGCGACAGCCTGCCGCCGCGCGAGCAATGGCCCGAGTTCCGCTTCGACCTGCCCGAGCTGCGCTACCCTCTCCGCCTCAACTGCGCCGTGGAGCTGCTCGACCGTAACCTCGCGCTCGGCCGCGACGACCACCCGGCGGTCGTCTCGCCCGTCGAGACCCTCACCTATCGTCAGCTCGCCGAGCGCGTGGACCGCCTCGCGAACGTGCTGGTGCGCGACCTCGGCCTCGTCCCCGGAAACCGCGTGCTGCTGCGCAGCGCGAACACGCCCTGGATGGTCACGGCCTATTTCGCCGTCTGGAAGGCCGGCGGCATCGTCGTCGGCACCATGCCGCTGCTGCGCGCGAAGGAGCTCGGCGTGATGCTGCGCAAGGCACGCGTCAGCCACGCTCTGTGCGACGCACGGCTCGGCGGGGAGATGCGAAAGGCCGCCGCCGATGCGCCGGACCTCCGCCACTTGGTTTTCTGGGGCGAGGGCGGCGAGCTCGAATCCCGCTGCGCCGCCGCGCCGGTGCGCTTCGACGCCTGCGACACCGCGGCCGACGATGTGTGCCTGATCGGCTTCACCTCCGGCACCACTGGCGAGCCCAAGGGCACCATGCACTTCCACCGCGACATGCTCGCGGTGTGCGACAGCTATTCCCACTACGTGCTGCGCCCGGAGCCGTCGGACATGTTCATCGGCTCCCCGCCCCTCGCCTTCACCTTCGGCCTGGGCGGGCTGGTCCTGTTCCCGTTCCGCGTCGGCGCGACCTCCGTGCTGCTCGAGAAGGCGCCGCCCGAGGAACTCCTGTCCGCCATCGCGCGCCACCGCGCCACGGTCTGCTTCACCGCGCCCACCGCCTGGCGCGCCATGGCGCAGCAGGCGCACCGGCACGACCTCTCCACCTTGCGCAAGTGCGTCTCCGCCGGTGAGACGCTGCCCAAGCCGACCTTCGAGGCCTGGCAGGCCGCGACCGGCCTGAAGCTCATGGACGGCATCGGCTCGACCGAGATGCTGCACATCTTCATCGGCGCGCGCGAGGAGGAGGTCCGCCCCGGCGCCACCGGCAAGCCCGTGCCCGGCTACGAGGCGAAGGTCGTCGGCGAGGACGGCCGCGAGGTCCCGCGCGGCAGGATCGGCCGCCTCGCCGTGCGCGGCCCGACCGGCTGCCGCTACCTCGCCGACCCGCGCCAGTCCCGCTACGTTCAGGACGGCTGGAACCTCACCGGCGACACCTTTGTCCAGGACGAGGACGGCTATTTCTGGTTCCTGGCGCGGAGCGACGACATGATCATCTCCGCCGGCTACAACATCGCCGGACCCGAGGTGGAGGAGGCGTTGCTGTCCCATCCGACGGTGCGTGAATGCGGCGTCGTCGGCGCACCGGACCCCGAGCGCGGCCAGATCGTGAAGGCCTATGTCGTCCTCAAGGACGGCCACGCGCCCGACGCGGCGATGGCGAAGGCGCTGCAGGAGCACGTCAAGGCGGCGATCGCGCCCTACAAGTATCCGCGCACCGTGGAATTCCTCGACGCGCTGCCGCGCACCGAAACCGGCAAGCTGCAGCGCTTCGCGCTGCGCGCCCTGGCCGCGCAGGGCGGCGCATGACGACCGGCCACGCCCGCCCTCCGCTCCGAACCCTGCTCCCGCCGGGATGGCCACCGCCGAAGGGCTATGCGAACGGCATCGCCGGGCGTGGGCGCATGGTCTTCGTCGGCGGCATGGTCGGCTGGGACGAGCAGGGCCGCTTTGCCGAGGGCCTCGTCGCGCAGGTGGCCCAGGCGCTGCGCAACGTGGTCGCCGTGCTGCGCGAGGGCGGCGCCCGGCCGGAGCACGTGGCGCGGCTCACCTGGTACGTCCTGGACATGGAGGAGTACCGGCGCTCCCAGCGCGATCTGGGCCGTGCCTATCGCGACGTGATGGGCCGGCACTATCCGGCGATGGCGCTGGTCCAGGTCGCCGCCCTCGTCGCGCCCGAGGCACACGTCGAGATCGAGGCGACCGCG